>CAYJGA010000171.1:0-4839 GCA_964369255.1 uncultured Desulfovibrionaceae bacterium | reverse complement strand
GGATGTCACTGTTGCTCGCGGCGGACAGGACATAATTTTGAAACAGGGCGATGTCCTGTATGAATCAGACACCATCAAAACCACAACACATTCTGTGGAATTGTCCTTTGCAGATGGCAGCGTGGCAACGCTTGGCCCGCAAACTGTCATGTCCATTCAAGACTTTGCTTTCGACTCACAAGAAGAACCAAGCTTTGTCGTCGATCTTGCCGTGGGCGCCATGCGTACCATCAGCGGCAAGGTGGTAGAGCAAAATCCCGACGCCTTTAAGCTTTTGACGCCAAGCGCCACCGTGGGCATTCGCGGCACCACTCTTGATACCTTCGTCACTCCGGACGGCGCCATGGGATGCGCCCTTGTACACATCTCCCAAGGCCACTACCTCGTGGTCACCGCGCACGCAGGCGAACAATCCCTCCTGAACGCTGTGGGGCAAATTGTCTCCATAACACCCGACGGTCAAGCCGTCGTAAGAACAGCCACACCCGAAGAATTGCAAGACTTTATGAAGTCCGTGGAAGAATTACAGGATTTTCTCAACACACCGGCCTCCGAAGACGAGGAACGCCAAGGCACACAAGATGCGGACGATGACCTCAACAGCGACCAAGACGAACAAAATAGGCAAGACGAGGAGACCAACAGCGGCGAAACCGACGCAAACCTCCTCCTCGTAGAACAACTGCAAGCCGTCCTTGGAGACTTGGACTTTGCCGAAGAAGTCTCCACCGCCATCGTCGCCGATATTAGCACCGATGTCCCCCTGACAACAGAATCCGATGAGGGCTTTTATGAAGAGGCGCAGAACACCGACACCGACACCGACTCCGACTCCGACACAGAGACAAGCGGCGGCACAGGCGGCAGCGGCGGCAGCGGCTCCGGTTATACCAAGGTTGCCACCGCCGGCGATGACTATTTCTATGCCGACGGCGCGCACTCAAGCACGGATGTGCATGCAACAAGTCACGACATCACCCTCGAAGGCAATATCGACACAGACATCTATATCTCCGGCGATGTGTACGATGTCCTCAGCGGTGTCACAGTCATAGGCGCGGACGATATACTCACCGGAAAGAATATGTCCAATGGCACCCTCGTGGGCGATGCCTACCTCGTGGAAGAGGGAGGCAACCTCATGGGCGGCAATGACATTATCTCCGTACAGCAAAAGACGGGCGGACAGTCCATTTATGGGGATATGAAGGAATTTGTTCTTTCAGACCCCCACTCAAGCTCAAGCTCCTCAAGTCCCACGACGCTTTCCTTCGGCAATGACAGAATTACCATCGAAGGCGACCTCATCAATTCCACGGTGAGTGGCGATATAGGCTTCCTCATAGGCTTCCCCACGGTGGAGAAATGGGGCGACGACCATATCACCATCAAGGGCAATCTTGGCGACGGCAGCAGCGGCGCAGAAGTCTATGGCGATGGGAGCGGCGGCGTAGTCACAGGTGACACCCGCGGCGGACACGATTTCATCACTGTCAATGGCAGTATGTACGACAGCGCATATATCTTTGGCGGCGTTGGCAACGACACCATCACTGTCAACGACCTGCACGGCGGTGAAATTTATGGAGATAGAACGCAATCTTCCACCAGCGATCCCACTCCCCCCAGCGACGACACCATCACCGTCACCACCTTCACCCGCGGTACGATTTATGCCAATGAAGGCGCCGACACTATTAACATCACCCACGCGGCGGCAGAACACGACATGAGCACCATCGACGTAGGGGACGACGGCGCCATCGACGGCATCTACCTCGCAAATGGCAGCGGTTACTTGCGCATCTTGAACTTTAACAGCGATATGGACAAGATTTTTGTGGGCGGCCAAGAGCAGGATTTCAGGGGCGATGACGCGTATGGCGACTATACGCTTGTCTTTGGCCCCCTTGACCCAGCCCCGGACAATCAGGCGCCGCAATTCACCTCGAACCCACAAACGCTTGAGCTGCCCTTCGGCGCCGCGGGAATGGATGGCAGTGTGGTAGCCACAGACGCGGACAACGACACGCTCACATTCAGTGTCAAGGTAGGAGCCGAGCCAAAATACGGCACAATGATTTTTTCTGATGAGGCCGCAGGCGCTTTCGACTACAGGGTAGACCCCTCCAAGTATCCTTTCCCTCCGCCGGAAACGCTCACAGACACCTTCACCATCATTGTCTCGGACGGCAAGGGCGGCATCGCAGAGCAGCAAATGACTGTGAATATTGTGACGAACGACCCGCAAACTATTGTTATAACGCAAGCCGAGTACGACGGGATGCCGCCAAGCTACAGCCTCGTAGACCCCGGCGCCGCCACGAACGCATACGGCGACACGAAGCTCACACTGCAAGCCAGCCTCGACAGGAATATTACCATTGCGGGCGACGCGGACGTAGTCACAGCAGGCGGCACCGGCGGTGCTGACCAAGTCACCATAGAGGGCGGCGTCAGCAATGGCCTTATAGTGGGCGATGTCAGAGAAGTGCAGGCGGGCGGTTCAGCATTTGTGGTGGGACATGACAATATCTCCGTGATGGGGACTGTGGCAGAGGGGGCTGTCATAGTCGGTGATGTGGACACTGTCAACCTGACAGGCGGCTCGACGATGACCCTGCGCGGGAATGATAGTTTCTCATTGGGATCAGGAGGAGGAGACTTTACAGGCGGCACTATCTACGGCGACGTGAGAACAGTCACGAGCGGTGTCATTGATTCTGTGGGTCATGATACTCTCCACATATCGGGAAATATGCTCGGCGGGAGTGTCTATGGCGATGTGGGTTCTGTCACTGGCACGGGGCACAATATCGGCGGCGATGATTCTATCAGGATTGATGGGGCTATGACAGCGGGCAACATCTATCTGGACTCACACGCAAGCGACATGGTCAATAATACCTTCTTTGGCGATGACAGACTGGAAATCCAAGGAGGCATGACGGGCGGCAGCATCCATGCCTCCCACGGGTCGGATGTTATAAACATATCCGGGGGAAGCGCTCCAAATGTGGTGCAGATTTCGTTGGACGCCGCGCAGAACAGCACCCTCCTCTTGAATGTGACTGGGACAGCTAGCGATACAGTCAACTTTGCTTTTACCAACACCCCCACAGATGTGACAGTGTACTTGAGTGGAACTATCGCGCTAAGGGGAACCGTTACTCTGAACACCACTACGCTGATTTCTTCCCCGACGACCATAGACGGCGTTACATTTGTGTTTTCTACCTTACAGGCCGGGGATGTCACCTCGCCCCTTCATCTGGGTACAGGGGATTCCGCTATCACCATTACCGGGTCAGTCACGAACGGTGCCGACATTTTTGGAGATGCTGAGGTGCTCGAAAGCGGCTACGAAGTAGGAAACGACGCCATCGTGGTGGGCAATGGTATGGACACTGCTCGTATTTTCGGCGATACGTTGACCTTTGACGCAGGCTTTGGAACAGCTAATGACATTATCATAGTGACGGGCAACATCCAAAGTGCGACTATCTCCGGTGATGTGCACACAGTCAGCGGGTCTGCCACTATGACGGGCAGCGACACCATCCTCATTGAAGGCGGCATGACGGACAGTCATATTTATGGCGACGCTGTGATAACGACAGGCGCCACGGGCACCTTGGGCGGTAATGACAACATTACTGTGACGGGCGTCATGTATGGCGGAACCATTGACGGCGGCGCAGGTGATGATAAGATTACTGTGGGCGGTATAGGTGTGGGTGCCTTGATTGGCACTATTAAGGGCGGCGACGGCCTTGACCAAGTCAGTGTCTTCGTGGGCGATACGACACAAAACAACCTTTTCATTGACGCCGAGGGCATGGGCTTCAGCGGGGAGTCCATTAACTTGTACGACGGCGGTGTAAGCAGCGCGCAATCTATTGTGCACATTACGGGACTTGATAACGCAGGCCGATACCAAGCAGGCAGCTTCACGGCGGGCGGCGAGGATATTACGACCCGTGTGAATGAGGCGCTTGTGAACAATGAAACATCCATAACACACGGAGTTTTTGATATTTATTTCACTTCGTAGTGATGAGAGAGATGACAAAAGTATACGATACGCCATACGGCACCTTTGAGTGGGATGAGACCAAGGCCGCACGCAATCTGAAAAAGCACGGCATAAGTTTTGAGACCGCCGCGCACGTTTTTAGTGACCCCTTTATGCATACTGTGGCGGATGTGGAGCACAGCTATGATGAGGAGCGTTCAAAGGTGGTGGGGCATGCAGGGGGAGCGCTCTTTGTCCTTGTGGTATTTACATACCGACAAAGTATTCGCATTATTTCAGCTCGCAAGGCCAATAAAAAGGAACGAGGTCAATACTATGCAAAGTCCTGAAGAGTTACAGGCTGTTATGAAATTGAGTGATGAAGAAGTTACGCGAAGGGCATTGGAAGACCCCGACGCGCAACCACTTACCGACGCGGAATTGCGTAGCATGGTATGCTTGTCTGAAATCCCGGGCAATACCATTATTGAACGATTGCAAAACGTAAAAAGACGCACTCCCAAAAGGTCGCTCACACTGCACTACGACGCCGATATAGTGGCATACTATCAAGCCAAGGGGGAAGGGTATCAGCAAGCCATGAATGACGCCTTGCGCATGTGTATGCAGGCAGAACAAAGGGGGTAACACGTCATCTCGCACAAGGAATGTCGTTCTGTTCCATACAGGGGAGGCTTGACATACTCCATGAAATAGAGTGAGGGTGTATGAAGAACGCTGATACAGAGGGGGAAATATGACCACCATCACCTTTGATACGCGAGAGTACAGTAAGACGTTGCAAGAGGCGGGCATGCCGCAAA
>CAYJGA010000170.1:0-4854 GCA_964369255.1 uncultured Desulfovibrionaceae bacterium | reverse complement strand
TGACAGGGCAATCCGTGATTGTCTAGCGTCTGCGCTGTCACAGGGCCAATGGCGGCAAGCTGCACTTGGGGATGTGCTTTTATGACTTCCGCAGGGATGAGGGAAAGGAAATTGTCCACTGTGGAAGAGGAACCGAATGTGACGCAATGGATACGCCCCTGTTCAAGCTCTTGCAGAACTTCATCCTTCCGCGCACCGGCGGGCTTTGTTTCGTAAATGGGCAAGACAGTGACAGCGGCGCCGGCTTCGCGTAATGCCTCCGGCAACACTTCTCTAGCTTCGAGGGCGCGCGGAATAAGAATATTCTGTCCCTTCATGCCAAGAGCCAGCATACCTTCTACAACCCCTTCAGCTACATAGCGCTCCGGAATAAAATCCGGTTCGATACCACGCTCGCGTAAGGCGTCAGCCGTGGCAGGGCCGATGGCAGCGATTTTTTTGCCGTAGAGGCATCGAGTGTCCAAGTTGTGCAGGTTCAAACGCTTCCAAAAATGCTTCACGCCGTTGACAGAAGTGAATACAAGCCATTGATATGTATTGAGAGCGTGTATTTCTTTATCGACTGCGCTGTAATCATCAAGGGGATGAATTTCAATGGTGGGGAACTGAATAACATGTGCGCCGAGTTCTGCCAATGACGCCGCAAGGCCGCTGGCTTGTTCGCGTGCGCGAGTGACGACGATGCCCTTGCCAAGGAGCGGTTTTTGCTCAAACCAATTGAGTTTGTCACGCAGAGAAACCACATGTCCAACGACAATAACAGACGGATTTGTAAAGCCTTGGTCTATGGCGTCTTGAGGAAGACTTTTGATAGTGCCTACGAGGGAACGATGATGCGCCGTCGTGCCCCAATGGACGAGGGCGGCGGGTGTGTCTGCGGGCAATCCTGCGGCCATGAGGTTTTTGGAAATCTCTGGCAGGTTTTTCATGCCCATCACAAAGACAAGCGTAGAAGCCGACGAGGCCAGCGCTTTCCAATTATGGACGGAGCCGGGCTTTGTGGGATCTTCGTGTCCTGTGATGAGTGTCACGGATGAGGCAAAGGAGCGATGGGTTAAGGGAATGCCCGCATAGGCAGGGCCTGCGATGGTGCTGGAGATGCCGGGCACTTCCTCGAAGGGGACATCCGCCGCAAGAAGCTCTTCCGCTTCCTCCGCACCACGACCAAAGATGTAGGGGTCGCCTCCTTTGAGACGCGCCACAACCTTGCCTTCCTTTGCTTTCTTTACGAGGAGGGCATTGATGTCTTGCTGCGGCAACGCATGGTTGTTCGCGCGCTTGCCAACATATATATACTCTGCATCAGCACGCCCGTGATTGAGCAGTGCTACGTTGGCGAGGGCATCGTACACGATAACATCCGCGCGTTCCAAAATTTCCTTGCCCTTGATGGTCAAAAGTCCCGCGTCGCCGGGACCTGCGCCTATGAGGTATACTTTCATGCTACAGCTCCTCGCATAAGTTCAAGCAATGTGCGCACGCCAAAACCGATGGCACCCACAGGGCTTAGTGCTGTTTTCTTTGATTCCCAATCTGTTCCGGCAATGTCAAGATGCGCCCATCGGGTTTCCTCGTTGATGAAGGCTTTGAGGAACATGGCGGCGTTGATGGCGCCGCCTTCGCGTGGGCCCAAGTGGGCGATATCTGCCACAGGACTTTTCAGACCTTCTTTGTATGGCTCCCAGAGGGGGAGGCGCCAGAAAGGCTCACCGACAACAGCGCCAATGGCTTCGATTTCAGCGGCGAGTGCTGCGTCATCACTGAAGAGTCCGGCAATATCCTTGCCAAGGGCGATGGAGCATGCCCCTGTGAGTGTGGCAATATCCACAATGAAGGCGGCCTTCCATTGCTTTTGCGCGAAGCTGAGGGCGTCGCAGAGCACGAGGCGGCCTTCTGCGTCTGTGTTGAGTATTTCCACAGTTTTGCCGGAAAATGAAGTGACCACATCACCGGGACGCATGGAATTTCCATCAGGCATATTTTCCGCACAAGCGAGGATAGCAATAATGCGACGCTCCACATTGAGCTGTCCCGCACTGTGCATGGCACCAAGAACAGCCGCTGCGCCAGACATATCACTCTTCATGGTGTGCATATTTGGGGCGGGTTTCAAGCTGATGCCACCGGAATCAAATGTCAGCCCTTTGCCCACGAAGATGATGGGTTCGTCATGCTCATGCCCTTTGGGAGCGTGTTCGAGGACGACCATGCATGTATCTTGTGCGGAACCTTGCCCCACTGCCAGCATGGTGTGGCAGCCCATTTCCTTAAGTGCTGCTTCATTATATATGGTGCACTGCATGCTGTGCGCCTTTGCGACATGTTGCGCACGCTCTGCCACGGTCATGGGTGTCATGACATTTGGTGGCGAATTGGCGAGATCACGGGCAAGAGCTATGCCTTCTGCGGCATATTGACCGCGCCGCGCCGCGGCGTGGTATGCGTCCGGCACAGATTCTTCCATAAATGCAAAGGCGAGCCAATCGGGATCTTTTTTATCGTCGTCGCTGGGTGTGCGTAATGCGGTGAAGCGATAGAGACCGAGGTAGGCCGCTGCGCTTGCTTCTTCTACGAGGCGTGTCGCATCGCCTGGCAGTGGGAGGAGTGCAGGAAGCGGAATAAGAACGGACATGATACCAAGTTCACGACAACGCGAAAGCGCAGCCGCAACACCTTTGCGAAATGTTGTCAGTGTGAAAGAGTCACGGGCGCCCATGCCTATGGCGATCACGCGGGGGACAGGTTGTTCGGGATGTCCATGAAAGAGAGCGAGTTCTCCTGCATTGCCGCTGAAATCTGCCAATCCAGGAGCGATGGTGAACCACGAGGCGCATTGTGTGAGGTAGTCGTGTTCTTGCGAAAGTGCAACGGGATTCTCGCCTTTGCAGGCAAATGTCAAAAGTGTGGCGCCTTTCCAGAGGGCGGGGCCGCCGGCTTGAAAACGTATGTCCAAGGTATACTCCTCAATAGTGATGTGCGAAATTGTTTCCCGTGAAAACTATTCTGCATTCTATATTTTTTATATGTCTTTGTATATGTAGTTTTCTTGAGATAGTCTATATCTCAAGAAAAGGAGAATAATAAAGACATGCGTGCTAATTGTCAAAGGCAAATGTGGGCTTTTTTTGCGCTGTGAAAAAATATCTGTATGAAAAGCATATTTGACTTTACAAAGGGCATAAAATTTGCAAAGTTAAAAATATGCATTGAAAATATGTGTTGTATGTGAAAAGAAATGTCAAAAATCCTACCATCTTCACCATAAGAGAAATTATGCTATTATACATACATGTCCCATTTTGTCGCAAGAAATGCCATTATTGCGCCTTTCATTCCGTTGCCTTGGGCAAGGGTGTTAAACCCTTGCACTCTGAACCTTTTCGAAATTATATTGACACCATATTGTTAGAACTTGCTGTGTGGGGTGATAAGTATAGAGGGACGCACATAAATTCCATATTTTTTGGCGGTGGCACCCCAAGCCTTTTGCCTGCCCGCGTTGTGAGTGTCATTATGGAACGCATCAGCAGCATTTTTCATATTGATGAGAGCACGGAAGTCAGTCTTGAGGCAAACCCTGAATCTTTGCGTACAAAGGTGCATGTGTATGAATTGATGAAGGCGGGCGTCAATCGTCTTTCCATCGGTTTGCAGAGCTTGGATGACGACTATTTGCGTCTTTTGGGGCGTTCGCACAAGGTGCGCGACAGCCTTTATGCTGTCATGCAAGCGCGAGAAGTGGGTATCAGCAACATAAATGTGGATCTCATGTGGGGATTGCCGGGACAGGGCGTGCGTCATTGGTTGAATACGCTTCGGGAAGTGACTCGCATGAAACCGAATCATATTTCCACATATGGCCTTACGCTGGAACCGGGCACGGACTTGGAACATGAATATGTGGAAGGCAAATTTCAGCTTCCCACGGAGCGCGACCAATCTGTTATGTTTATGGAGGGCGCCCAGCTTTTGGAAGAGCAAGGCTATATTCATTACGAAATATCAAATTTTGCGCGTATGGGCTTTCAATGTAAGCACAACCTTGGCTATTGGGAAGGCAGCGATTACCTTGGCCTTGGCCCTTCTGCCACATCCACAGTGCAGGGGCGTCGTTGGACAAACCCTTTGAGCCAGAAGGTGTGGGCGGAGGCTGTGGCAAACAGGAGCCTTGACGCAAAGGCGGAGATGCTCACTCCCAAGGATCGCGTGCTTGAACTTGTTATGCTGCGTTTGCGTACTGCTCGTGGACTTCGTTTTAAGGCATACAAGAAATTGACGGGTCGTAACTTCATAAAGGACCATCAAAAACTCATTCATGCCTTGCATGAAAATGGTCTTATTCGAATACGAGACGGATACTTGCGCCTCACTCGCAGTGGCATGCTCGTCTCCAACAGTATTCTTTCCAATATATTCAGCCAAACGGAAATAGCCTTGAGCGACGCCATTTTGGACGCTTCACGGCTGGCAGTTGAGGAAGACGCGGAGGTGTAAGCACTCACAGTCTTTATAAAGAATTTTTCCTGTACAGATAAATTGGTTGCAGAGAAAATCTTGACATTTTTTTTGATAAACTATAGGTATAAGGCAAAACTTTAATTCAAAGGCTCAATTATGTTAAAAAATAGTATTTCTCTTCGCAAAAATTTACGATGCGTTAGAAGAAAGAATATTGTCTTGAAAAAGCATGACAAAATTCATCATAGGCACGAGATAGACTTCGCGTGTTGTGTTGCGGCGATTGCAAGAAAGCACAGATTAACGCCCGAAAACGAGTCTCTTCTTTTGAGTCTCGTAAGTAGTTGACCCTGAAAAAGCAATATCACACTAAAATTACTTGACTTTTATCCTATT
>CAYJGA010000169.1:0-4855 GCA_964369255.1 uncultured Desulfovibrionaceae bacterium | reverse complement strand
GTATAAATAGTCGCGGGTACTGCGTTCTTCATCAAGAGACATGGTGTAAACTCTCCTTTCTGAAAGTTGAGGGTGTCGTGCATAATAACCTTTGTAAAGGCCGCACGCTGTACCTAAAACAAGAGGCCATTCCCACGCTTCCAAGGCTATTCGTTGACAGGCACGTCGAAGGCAATTTTCTACAATATCACGAGGCATAGGGGCGCCATCCACAATACACGGCAACAGACGCTCAATGCTTGCTTTGAGCAATTTTTCGTCAATGCGCTGTCCGTAGGCCACGCGGGCTATATCCTTCGGTGTCGGTGCAAAGGCTGTATAGAGTGTCTTGTCTTTTTGCCCGTTTTCTTGCCCCTGCCTGTGTACTTTCCACGGTAATATCCATGCAAAATCCTCTTGCCATGCTTGCAGCTTGCGTAAATATTCCTCTGGCAACTGAGAGCGATGGAAGATGACAGAAAGGCGACCGGGGCTTGCTGAATCAACTGCAAGGATACTAATGCCCTGCGCGTTTTGCAGGTCGCTCCGATAGCCAAGCATCGCCTTTCCAAGGCGCCGTGCAAAGGCCTGTCCCACATCCGCGTGGGCTACGCCTGTTTCAAAATCAAGCTCCGCGACACTTATATCATCATCTGGAATGGAAAAATCATCGTCGCAAGGATCAAACCATTGTGCGCACGGTTGCGGCAGTGGCACGCCGCTGCTCGCCCATGCCACGATGGCCTGATCTTGATTTCTATAGCCTTGCCGCCCTATGAGCCAACGCAAAGCACTGTGCGCCTTGTTACTGGCTTCATAACCAAGCGAGCATACTTCGCTTGAGTTTACTAAGCGCCCGCGAAACGTGAATCCGTCATTATCATTAGAGGAAATAATTTTTGCATTATCACCCGGACGTCGAATATTACGCGGATGCTTCATAGTAATTGTGCTTTGTGCTCCCGTAAGCATGCATAGCGCCTTGTTTTGCATCTGCTCACTGTCGTACAGCCCCCACGCCTTTTGCAGTGCGGCATCCTTCCATGTGCATTCTTCCTTGTCATACGGGATGATAACACGCCACAAGACAACCGCATCCCCTTGGTCAAAGCGTTTTGTCTTTGACTTTGCCGAGAGATGCTTAAAAATGCTATTTTGTATACCCTCGGGTGCCTTTGTGAGTAGGGCTTTTTCCTCATCAACGAATAATATACCGGCATCCACAAGGTCATGCACCACTGTCCCACGCGACACATAGTCATAAACCGCTTGTGCCTTTGGGTGTGCGTGTTCAGACTGACACCATGCGCCAAGCAGTGCGATATACTCAGCAAAAAAGTTTTCCTGCTCGCCCTTGTAATCTTTGGCACAATAGCGAATTTTGTCGGACAGAGGATGCGGCGGCGGCTTGCTGCCTGAACGGCTCGCCGAATCCTCCGTCGCCGGAACAACATAGGACACCTTGGGCGGCAAGAGCTCTGCGCGGATAAAATTGCCTGCGTGGTCTATACTGATGCATATATGCGCCTGTTGTGTAATATGACTCATGGGCAAAAGCCCGGGCGACTCAGTGCCGTCCTCATTAGACGTTGGCGCGCTTAAATCTTCATTTTGTACGCATATTTCGTAGGTCTCATAAAGGGATTGTAACCAGCTCATATGTCACCACCTCCCTTTTCCGTGAAAAGCTGCCGCGCGTGGGGGTATGTGACAGCGTCGGGAATGTCGAAGTCGTCGAGGACGTCGGGCAGAGCTGTCAGCGCATCGCCCGCGTCATAGTTTTCTCCTGCCACAAATTGCTTGCCCTTCATGGGACGAATGGGCTTGCGCACAAGGCTTGTATCGTCTGGATGGGCAAAGTCGATGACACCGCGGCGCATGGTGGGATGCCAAAAACGCGCTTGGAACATGTCGACGCCTGTTTCGTCGGGATAATCAAAGCCATGAAACATGAGGCCAAAGGACAGTTCGTCCACATCGTCATAAGCGCCTTCGCCTTCGCCAAAGGTGCACGGCTCCACATATGCCTGACATTCGCGCGTGCCCAAGAAAATATCCTGTCGCCCACCGCGGGCAAGCATGCGTTTTGCTATATCAAAGTGTTTGCCGTCAATACGGTCTTGTGCCAACTCCGACCGATGTGCATTCCAGACAAAATGCCCGCGCACTTGGTAGCACACGTCCGCCAAATAGGTGTAAATGGAAAGCCCCGCAGAAGCTTTTTCCCACGGACGCCATTTGACGCCCTTCGTTTGTGTGCGGATAGGATACATAATACGCACCTTGTCCACGACCCAAATAAAGGACGGCTTCCAATAAATAGACTTACAAATGCCTTTTAACGCTTCATATGTAGGTATATGATAGGAGCATTTTTCACCTCCCATACGCGTTATGGGGTCAGTAAAAAGGGCATAGCGCCCATAAACCATGAAGGATAGAGCATTTTTCACCAAAACCTCCTTTTTGAAGCAATTATAAACATAAAGCCTCCAGTGAGTGTTGGGGCTGAAGTGTCACGCCGAGTTCATGGGAATAATACTGCTCTTTCAGTTCCCATATGTCACTTTCATGGATATTACGGATGGCATTGTTGCGTTTTAACTCGTTGAGTGTGTGCGGATAGACATTGACAGTGTAGCGTTGTGCCTTTCGTAAAATATCCTTCTTCCTATAAAGCAATGAATGTGCGTCATTGAGGTCAGCAATAATGGCTTTGCCGTCGCCATAGGGTATAATAATGCCTTGCGTGGGAGCACCAATGACTTCAAAGGCGCGTGCTGCCGAGGCAAACGATTGGGGCAAAAGGCCGTCTTTGAGAGGATGTGTTGCCCTGTCATTTGAACCAAGAATATTTAACATGCTGTCATTGCGAATAAATTTTGGTGGTTCCAAGGGGTAGCTCATGTGCCCATGACGTGCATAATAATAATGTTCAAAATAGCGCTCAACAAGTTCCGGCAGCGTCATGTCATAATCATTTTCCTTGAGGAGCTGTGCGCACTCAAAACGTATGCGCTCCAAGAATACGCGTTGACCTTCTAATATATCCGGCAAGGATTGCAAGTTTTCTTCGCCCGGTGCGACGGTGACAATATGCACGCGCCCCCTGCCATCTTTCCCACATTCGCCATGCCGATTACACCGCCCCGCGGACTGTAAAAGTGAATCAAGCCCTGCGGCAAAGCGAATGACAGAACCAAAACTGATATCCACACCGCATTCAATGAGCTGCGTGCTGACACAAATAACAGGCTTTTTTTGCGCCAAGGCCGCCGTCATACTTTCAAGCTGGTCTAAGCGGTGTGCGGGACAAAGGTTCGTACTTAAATAATATATCTCCCATGTCGGCTTCTCGTTGCGGCAGAGAGTATACAGCTTTTCTGCCCATTTCTTGGTATTGCACACTATCAAACACGAGCCTGTGCGCTGTATTTCAGCGAGGCACAAGGCGGCAATGTCTGTCGCAGTGTAGGGAGTATCGCAGTGATCAAAGAACTTGACGCGCTGTAGGGTTTTGAAAAGGGACGGGCTGTCTTGAATGATCTCTTGCTCCGGTGAGAGCTGCAAAGAGCCTAACTCTGGGCGGGGCAATGTGCCAAGGCGCGGTTGTGTGGCTGTACACAGGACAACACTTGACGAGCCTGTGTGGACAAGAAAATTGATTGCTTGACAAAACAGTCGTATACAGCGCACGGGGAGCGTTTGAATTTCATCAAAAATCAGCACACTGCGCGTTAAATTGTGCATACGGCGAACACTGCGCGTGCCTGTACCAAAGAGAGTTTCTAAGAATTGTACCATGGTGGTGAAGACAATAGGCGCGTCCCATGTGCTTGCAAGCAGATGGTTTTTCCATGAGTCATTCTTGGGCAATATATTGGAATGGTGTTCTAAGACAATGTGTTGGCTTGTATCATCGCTTTCAAGGATACGTCGTACAACGTCGGCATTTTGTTCGATGATGGATGTGTAAGGGATGATATAGATGATGCGTTCAAGCTTATGTTTTTTGGCATGATGCAAGGCAAAACGCAGGCTTGCAAGTGTCTTTCCTCCTCCTGTGGGAACGCTGAGCGTAAACAGGCCTTGCGCGTCCTTGGCTCTGTGTGCGCATTGCTGGGAAATATCTTGTCGCACCTTATCAATATCATATTTTACAGGCAGCTTTTCGAGGTGTTCTTCCATGCGTTGACAAAGGCTCGCCCATAAGGGGTCAAGTGAGCGATGCTGTGCGTATTGCGGGTTTTCAAAATCTGCGCTGTCCGTATGGTCGGCATCCACAAGGCAACTCAAGAGAAAGCGTGTTAAAAGTGCTTTTTGCACTTGAAAGGAATTGTGCGTATGGCGCGTTTGGATGCTCATGAGAACAGTATGCAATTCTTTTATGACATGAGGTGACAGCTTTTCTGCTATTATCTCACTAATACTTATATCATTTTTCACTTTGCACTCTGACAAATGTGTTGCCGTGTCTGATTTCTCCATGCGTTTAAGAAATGTGTGTTCTCCGTCTGGGGTGACGCAATCAATGAGGCCGGAATGGTGCGAGGCAATGCAAAGCGCAAGAATTTGGGCATAAGGGCGGCATTTGGGATTTTTTTTGAAATACGTCCATAATAATTGTGCGCCAGCCGTCGAATGGTCTATGCGCCCCTTGTGGCTGACATAATCGACGTAGGCATCATGATCTTGATCAATAAGGCCTTTACTTGAACGAATATACTGCTGAAATAGGGTGCTGTATTTTCCATAATCATGCAGAATGCCAAGAAGAAAACCTGCGGTGGAAAGCCTTGCAGAACTTGCAAAACGCTCGGTACAATGCGCGACGGCGAGTAAATGCTCTGCGAGCGACTGCTCCGTTTTTTCTTTG
>CAYJGA010000168.1:0-4860 GCA_964369255.1 uncultured Desulfovibrionaceae bacterium | reverse complement strand
AGCCAACTCAAAGCTTTGAAGTCATCCAAGACCTTGCCCCCACAAGTGCCCCCGGATGCTCGCCCACATGCTCCTCAAGTCGTCCGCAAAGCTACTCCCCAACCCTTCAGGACACACTCAAGGCAGTGCAAGATGCGACAAACGAATTTGCGTCGGCAATGGCTCCGGAAGTTGCCTTAGAAAGTATTCCGGAAGCAATCCCGCATGTGGTTCTTGATACTGCTCCGGAAAGGACTCTTGGCACACTGGAACCTTCGTCTGGCACTATGTCTGTACCTCCTATGCCTGCTGCGACACCTGTTTCCGAATTAGACGACGAGGCGCCAAAACAGACATCAGAGCAGGCATTAGGACAGACATCAGAACAGGCGTCAGAACAGACACCAGGGCTGCCACCTCTCCACACGCCCCCCTTTGCACCTGAAAGCGTCGTGCCAGAGACCACTCCAGAGTGTACGCCGGAACCTGTCGCCCCATTTCAAGATGTGGCACAGGCCAGTACAGACGCCGACAGTACAGACGCCGACAAGGCAGACCCTGACAATGCCAACAATGACAATGCCGACAATGACGCAACAAGTGCTACAATGGCAAGCGCCGATATAGACGCAACCAGCATAGAAGAAGAGGCTGCGGCGGCTGCGGCGGCAATATCGAGCGCCAACGCGGCTGCGGCAACAACCACGCCAAAAGCCGAAGAGGACGCGCCCTCCACAGTCCCCGACAGTGCAAACGACCATAGTAATGACACAAACACGGACAAGGACGCGCTCACCGTAGAACCCGCGCTACCCCAAGACCCCGTCGACGATGCCATAGCTGAAGAAGAAGACACAGACGATGAGCAAGAGGAGCGCTTCTCCCTGCGCACACGCTCCATGGCTGAGGTGCTCGCAGAACAGGGAGATTACTCCGGAGCTCTCGAAATTTATAATGAACTTGTGAATACGGCTGCATCCGTTGAAGAAGAGCGTGACTTACAACATCGCATAGCCACACTCAACACACATATGGGTGACACACAGGAAAAAATCGCTTCTCAAGAAGAACAAACATCATTCCCCGGAAAGGATCGCGTCCTCTCCGTACTCGAAACCTTGGCGGAGCGACTTGAAAGCCGTGTGCTTTCTTAATATTTTCCTAATATTTTTCCTAATATTTCTCTGGCATATGCCGACTCAGTCCATATCCACAGAGTCATTTTTAGAATATTTTACTCATTTTGAGGATACTTATGCCCACACGCAACATTCTTTGCATCGCTCTCTTGCTGTGTTTCAGCCTCGGGAATTTTGGATGTAGTTCCAACCAAACCATTAAGGACGCTTGGCAAGGAACAAAGGATTTTTGGTACTCCAATGTCAGCGTCCCAGCATCTATTGACTACGACGACACAGGGGACTTAAGCGCCTACGAACAGTCACTCGCAAAAAATATGCTCGGCATTGATGCACAGCTCACAAGGCTTGAGAAAGTGATGAATAATGCGGACAGACTCCCAACACAACAGTGGATTCAGGGTCTCTTCGCGCAATTTCCGTGGATAGATGGTTTTTCCGGTGTGAGAGAAGACGGCAAAATTATAGGGGAAGCTCCCGGGCCACCCATGAAGCCTCTGGACTTTGCTCCCTTACTTCTTGAAGACACACAGCAAAACTTCCGCGCCCTTCGTGCCAATGTGCAAGATACGCCCATGGGACCAGAGGTCTTCTTAGCAGCGCCCCTCTATGACGCACACACATTTCTCGGCGTTGTCAGTGTTTATTTTGATATGCGCGCGCTCGTAAAGTTTGCGGAAGACCCTGCTAATATTGTTATTTTCTCGCCACAAGCAGTCCTTTGGGCTGGCAAATTCGATATTGCGTCCACCCCCATGGCCGGCATCGCATGGGACAAAGTGACCTTCCAAGAAAGCAGTGGCACTGTCAGCAATGCCAACGGCAAATTCTATTGGACGATGCGCTATCTTGCTAACCAGCCCATCATTTTTGCTGTCCCCATGCAAGGTACATTCACAGAAGCAGACAACAGCCTTACAGGTCCCACATTCAGCTCGGCCTTTGTCGCTTCTGACCCCTTCATATTAAAAGAGCCTACAGCAGCAACAGAAGCCGAAGCACAGCCTGAACAAGACGCCGTGGCAGCAGAAGCAGAAACACAGGCTCCTGCTGTGGCACAAGAACCATTGCCAGATCCAGAGGTCATCGTCCTTTCACCTGCGCCGGCACCGCGCCAACAAGTGCAACGACGCCCTGTCATGCTTGATGTGCCTCCCGTCCACGTTCCTGAGCCAACACCTGCGCCGGCCGTGGTCATGCCTTCGCCCATACACAGGGCACCTGCTGAGCCTGCGACTGTGCAAACGCCTTCCCCCATACATCCTGCACCGACTCAGTCTGATACTGAAGGCTCTGCAAACGAAGAGTCTGGGCAAGACGAGACCCAAGAAAGCACTTCAAGCGAACAAGAAACACCCGCAGAAAGCCCCGAGCCAAGCGGCGAAGATTTTTCGCGACCAAGCCCCTTCGGCCCACAATAAGGCTCTGAGGGTTATGATATAAAGGCTAAGGCATAAAAGCCAAACAATATTAACGACGTATGTCTAAAAGAACCACATTCAAAGGGCAGGGAGCCGCACACAGCGCCACCCTGCCCTTTGTTTGCTCAGAGGGGGAATTATGTCAGAAGTAACCATCACCGAACACCTTTTATTCCATCAAAAGCAAAGCCCACACGCCACAGGCCAGTTTACAGGCTTACTCTATGACCTTATCTTGTCGGGCAAAATCATTTCGCGCCAAGTCAACAAGGCCGGTCTTTTGGATGTGCTTGGTGGCACAGGTGAGGTGAATGTGCAGGGTGAGCATGTGCAAAAGTTGGACGACAAGGCCAACATGGTACTCACCTATCGCATGGAGCGTTGCGGCGCCCTGTGCGCCATGGGCTCAGAGGAAAATGCAGACATACTCCGCATTCCTAAAGAGTTCCCTCGCGGCGATTATATGCTCGTTTTTGACCCCTTGGACGGCTCCAGCAACATTGATGTCAACATAAATGTCGGCACAATTTTTTCCATCCTCCGCAGAGAGCAAGGTCGCAGCGGTGAAGTGGATATGGATGAAATTTTACAACCCGGATACAAGCAAGTCGCCGCAGGCTACTTCCTCTATGGCCCGTCCACCATGCTCGTCCTCAGCACAGGCGATGGCGTGCACGCGTTCACATTGGACCCTGGTGTGGGCGAGTTCCTCCTCTCACACCACAATATCACCATGCCGGAACGTGGAAATATCTATTCCGTCAACGAGGGCTATTGGCACCAATGGAGCGACGGTTCAAAGCGCTGCGTTGAGCATTTCAAAGACCCCAACAGCGACCATGGCTCTAAGTACACCGCGCGCTATGTAGGTTCGCTCGTGGCAGACTTTCACCGCACACTCCTTAATGGCGGCATCTATATGTATCCGCGCGATATTAAAAAGCCCAATGGCAAGTTGCGCCTCATGTGCGAAGCCTCACCCCTCGCCTTCCTCGCAGAGCAAGCCGGTGGAAAGGCCACCAATGGCACAAAACGTATCCTTGACATACAGCCGGACGAGCTCCACACACGCACGCCCCTCTTCATTGGCTCTGCAGCAGAAGTAGACGATGTGGCGCGTATCTATCAAGAGCATGGCGAAGAGTAGTGTGTAACTATTCAAAATTACAAAAAATCAAAATTCTCTTGACATTTTGAGAGACTTAGTGCAAAGTGTTCTCAAAATATAGGACTATACAATGAAACAACATACTCGCATATACTCACAGCCCTTTTGTGCCACCGCATCTTGGCATACTTTAAGCTTTTTTAAAAGCTTGTGCGGTGATAGATAGTCTGACTATGTTGGTATTCAGAACATCTCAGGAGCCGTAAATAGTCAACACTATCGGCTCCTTTTTTATTTACAGAATTGTTTTTTTCGTCGACTTATACAGGAGTGTTCCCATGCTTCACGGTAAAAAAATACGACTCTCGCGTATCATGAATCACAAGTCGCAACGCATGCTCCTTGTGCCTATGGATCATGGTGTGACATTTGGCAGCATAGAAGGCCTTGAAGACCCACGCGTCACCGTAGAAGATGTCTTTGAAGGAGGCGCAGACGCGGTGGACATGCACCGCGGGCTTATTCCACGCGCCTATGATATGCGCCACAACAGCCTCGGACTTATCATGCATCTTTCTGCCTCCACACACCTTGGCCCCAATGGCGAAGTGAAAGCGCTCGTGGGCACTGTGGAGGAAGCCATCCGCCTTGGCGCGGACGCTGTTTCCATACAAGTCAACCTTGGTGACCCTTATGAGCGCTCAATGCTGGCAGATTTTGGACGCGTCGCCGACGCATGCCAGCTGTGGGGCGTACCCCTTCTTGCCATGATGTACGCACGCGGACGTCTTGTCAGCGACCCTTGCGCCACGCAGGTGGTGACACATTGCGCGCGCGTTGGCGCAGAACTTGGCGCAGACATTGTCAAAGTCCAATATCCCGGCAGCGCCTTGGCATTTTCCGATGTGGTGGAAGGGTGCTGTGTGCCTGTTGTCATAGGTGGCGGCGAAAAATTGGGCAGCACGCGCGATGTGCTCCAAATGGCGCACGATTCTGTGCTTGCCGGCGGCGCAGGTCTTTCTGTGGGACGGAATATATTTCAGCATCCTCATCGTGTGGCGCTCATTCGCGCCTTGCGCAGTGTTGTACATGATGGAATGACTGTTGACGAAGCACTGACCCTCATGGAGCAAGCAGAAGCGGATAAGGCTTAGCAGACCGTTGAAAAAAGGCAATCTGCATCGTCAGCGCCAAAAAAGCAAACAACTTATGT
>CAYJGA010000167.1:0-4889 GCA_964369255.1 uncultured Desulfovibrionaceae bacterium | reverse complement strand
CCTGCTTTGCAAAATGCTTCGTCAAAAACGAAGATGGCAGTGTGAGCTACAACGGCGACCAATGCGTCGGCTGCCGCTATTGCATGATCGCGTGCCCCTTCTACGCCCCCGGTTTCCAATACGAAGAAGCCTATGACCCCTTGGTGCTCAAGTGTACGTTCTGCCGCCCGCGCCTCCAAGAAGGCAAGTTGCCCGGCTGCGTCGACGCGTGCCCCATGGACGCCTTGACCTTTGGCAAGCGCTCCACGCTCTTAAAAATCGCGCGCAATCGCATTGAAAAGGAACCCGAGCGCTATGTGGACTATGTCTACGGCGAAACGGACGCAGGCGGCACCGCGTGGATGACCCTGTCCGGCGTTGACCCCGAAGCATTGGGGCAAAACACCCACCTCGGCAACCGCCCCATGGGTGAACTCACCTCCGGAGCCTTGGGCGCCGTGCCCATGATTATCGGCTTCTGGCCTGTGCTCTTTGCAGGTGCCTATGGCATCACCAAACTCAAGGAAGCCAAGCAAAAGGCAGAGCTGAAGAAAATGCAAGCAGACACCCACAGCAGCAACCAGCAGCATCTTGACGCCGCCCTTGCCAAGCTTGAAGCCGAGCAAGGCGCCGAAGTAGCTGCAAAGGTCAAGCAAGCCCTTGAGGACACAAAGGCAAGCGGATGTTGTGGCGGACAATGCGGCTGCACGACCATTGAAGCACAGCCCCACAACAGCGGTGCGTGTGCCTGTAGCACGACCATTGAAGCGCAACCGAAGAACAAAGGGGAGGGAGCATAATATGCATCACGAAATAACTATCCCCACCAAGGACAAAATGATGAACATGGGCGAGTTCTCCTTACGTCGCCCGGGCAATCAATTGACCGCAGTCATCCTTATAGTGGGTCTTGTTTTGACTGTCATCCGCTTCACCCAAGGTATCGGTTCCATCACAAACCTTGATGACAACTATCCTTGGGGCATCTGGATTGGCTTTGACCTTCTGTGCGGCGTTGCCCTCGCCGCAGGCGGCTACTTCACCACAGTCGCTTGCTATATCATGGGCTTAAAGCATTTGCATTCCGCTGTGCGCCCTGCTATTACAACAGCATTCTTGGGCTATTCCTTCGTTGTTGTGGCGCTGCTCTATGACCTTGGTCACCCCTTGCGTCTTCCTTATATGTTCTTCTATCCCGGAACCACGTCCGTGCTCTTTGAAGTGGGTCTGTGCGTGGCGACCTATGTGACAGTGCTCATGATTGAGTTCTCCGTGGCACCCATGGAATGGCTCTCTCATAAGTTCCCATGGCTCTTAAAGTGGCGCAAAATTGTTATCCGCGCCACCATCATACTCACCATCTTCGGTGTGTGTCTTTCTACCTTGCACCAATCTTCCTTGGCAGCCCTCTTCTTGATCGCGCCAAGCAAGATGCATCCTTTGTGGTATTCCCCCTTCATGCCCATGTTCTTCTTTGTGTCCTCCATGGTGGCTGGCGCTTCCATGGTCATCTTTGAAGGCATGCTCGCACACAAGGGCGTCCATCATTATATGGATGAAATCCATTTGCGCGAATCACGCGAAGTGACGCTGGGCTTTGCGCGTGCGGCATCCCTCATCCTCTTTGGCTACTTCATCTTGAAAGTCATTGACATGTGTGTGCAGAACAACTTCCAATACCTCCTCACAGGCTTTGGCTTCTGGTGGATGGTGGAAATGTTCGGCTTTGTCTTGCTGCCTGCCCTGCTCTACGCAAAGGGCGCCCGCGAAGGCAATGTACGCCTGTGCCAAATCGCCTCCGCCAATGCGGTGCTTGGCATTGTGGTGAACCGCTTTAACGTAAGCCTCATCGCCTTCAACTATAACCTGCCTGCATCGGAAAAGTATTTCCCGCACATCGGCGAAATAGGCATTTCCATCTTTGTGGTAACACTTATCGTGACAGCGTATCGCTTCATCGTGTACCACATGCCGGTACTGTACGAACACCCGAACTTCCGTGATGACCACTAGGAGGTGAGTTATGGCTGCTGGAGAATTTTCGACCTTTTATCAGTATTTTCTCACAACGAAGACGTGGGCATACGGCTTGATGTTTGTCACACTGCCCGCCTTCGTGGTCTACTGGAACTGCATACTCTTCCCTTGCAAAAAGGATGAGTGCGACAAAGACCATCACTAATTACTGATGACTAGTCATTCATTACTAGTCACTCACTAAAACACACAAGGGGGAGCTTCGGCTCCCCCTTCTTTTTTATATAAAACTTCTCCCACACAGAATAAAAAAAGCGCACTTCGTCAAATAACAAAGTGCGCGACAGTCTCATGCTGGATGTTTTTATATAAACTATGCAAAGCGCATACGCACACCCTCTGCTTCGTCTGCATGACGTTTTTCAATACTGCCCATAATCCACGCACCACAGTTCATGGCGCGGATGCGTGCCACTACTTCATCAGCCACATCCCCATCCACCACAAGAATATAACCAATGCCACAGTTAAATATTTGCAGCATCTCCGGCCAGCTTAAATCCCCTTGTTCCTTTATCCATTGGAAGACTGGGGGCATATCCCACACACCAAAATCAATGCTTGCCACCACTTGGTTCGGCAACACACGAGCGATATTGTCGTAAAAACCGCCGCCGGTGATGTGTACCATGCCAGCCACAGCCACATCGCGCAAAATATTGCGTACAATATCTACATATATCATGGTGGGGGTCAGCAAAACTTCTGCCACAGTGTGCGATGTGCCGGGGAATGTGTCATGGGCTTGCAGGCCGCTGTCATCTAAAATTTTGCGGACTAAGGAAAATCCGTTGGAATGCACACCTGTTGAAGCTATGCCAATCACTTTTTGGCCGAGGCGAATGGAAGAGCCGTCCACAATCTTGGCATTATCCACAATCCCCACACAAAAACCCGCAAGGTCATATTCGCCGTCCGGATACATGCCGGGCATTTCTGCTGTTTCACCACCGAGGAGGGCGCACTGCGCCTGTCTACAGCCTTCAGCGATGCCTTCAATAACATGCTGCGCTCTGTCTACATCCAAGTGTCCTGTGGCGAAATAGTCCAGAAAGAAGAGAGGGCGCGCGCCTTGAACGAGAATGTCATTCACACTCATGGCTACAAGGTCAATACCCACAGTGTCGTGCTTGTCGAAGGCAAAGGCCAATTTGAGCTTTGTTCCTACCCCGTCGGTGGACGACACGAGGACGGGATCTTCCAAGCCCACAAGGTCGGGGCGGAAAAGCCCGCCAAAACCGCCGATGTCGGAAATCACACCAAGGGTGCGTGTTTTTGCCACAGCGCTCTTGATGCGGTCAACGAGCGTATTGCCGGCGTCAATATTCACTCCGGCGCTGGTGTAAGCCTTTGCGCGCGAAACAGCGCTACTCCCTTGTGATTGTTCACCAAATCCGTCGGAGGAAACTCCCTCCGCACCATCTAAGGGCGCGACATTTTGAGCTTGCATAGTTTGGGGCGGCATGGTTTGTCTCCTTGTGAAAAGTTGCAATACGGGTTATGTAACAGATGTTACAAAAATTTCCAAGATGTTCTTTTGCACATTTCTTGCGAAAAAAAACGGGTTTTGTAAAAAACAGTCTTTTTTTACATATAATTACACCTCAAATAAAAGGAGAGCCCTATGCGTTCACTTTTTTTTCTCACATATTTTTTTCTTGTCGCCGTCACGCCTCTGCACGCTGCCACGCACAACAGCGCACAGGGCACAACACCCGATGCCACTGTGTACAGCACACCGAATAGTTCCACACAGACGTGGGTCAACCCGGAAAATGGCGATATTATGACCTCTGTCACGCCGCCTCCGCAAAAGCAGCAAGAGCAATATTATCCCCCAATTATTATTTATCCGGAAGTGACACCGCCTTCGGGCACATATCCATCCTACCCTGTGCATCCCACATTGCCGCCATATCCGACGTATCCGTCATATCCTACACCACCACCATATCCACCGCAGCCATTGGCACCGGTGTATCCGGCGCCTGTTTTTCCTACACCTGAAGTAAATCCGCATCCAACGCCCCCAACTCATCCACTAACACCGGTGTACCCAGCACCGATATTGCCGACACCCGAAGTCAGCCCGCAGCATAGGCCAACACCTCCGCCGGGTATGCAATTGCCTCAGCCGCCGCATGGCATACGACCACCGCATGGCACACGACCAACACCTCCGCCGGGTATGCAATTGCCTCAGCCGCCGCATGGCATGAGACCGCCGCCACCGCCGCATTTTGGCTCGCATCCCTCATATCCTTTATATCCTTCTTACTCGGGGACACCGCCGACATATACGCCTCCTACCTACACACCGCCTACATATACACCTCCTACCTACACACCGCCTACATATACACCTCCGGGATGGCGCCCGCCGTCGCACCATAAGCCGACGCTTGGAGACAGGCCGCTGAACCGAGAGCACTAGGGGGTGCTTCTGGATAAATTCTTTTACATTGTGCCACTCTTCGGAAGAATCAAAACAGAATTTTTTGTAAAAAATACAAAAGACCATTTTCATTCTTCCATTCAAAAGCGCCTATTGTCTAGCTAACCAATTGTTTTTTTGAAGGGGGCCTGCCAAACGGGTGCCGAAGGCATAACTGATTTTCAAGTAACAATACAGAGAGCAGAGATGTGTGTGGGGGGAAAACTTTTTTTCTAAAAAAAGCTTCCCCCCCACAAGCCTTTCAGAAAAAACAAAAACTCATCGAAATGCCCTGTGAAAAATACGCTGCCCCATGCAAAAAATCTTTTGACAATATATGGGAAAAAGCTCTATAAGAGATGTTTGAGTACACTGTACAGGTAAAAATTTGCATCATATTATATTATTTGCTTTTTGACTTCAACGAGGAAAGACATGT
>CAYJGA010000166.1:0-4895 GCA_964369255.1 uncultured Desulfovibrionaceae bacterium | reverse complement strand
TTGCAAAGGTTCTGCACGTGAGTGTGGAAGGTACGAACGACAAGCCGACTATTACGTCTGTTGCCACAGACAGCGACGTCACCGAAGACAGCGCCGACATCCGCGCCACAGGCACCATCCGCGTGTCCGATGTGGACGCAGACGGTGACACCCTTGTGGAACAAACCCTCAGCATTGACGGCGTGCCTGCGGAATCCTCCGGTCAAAACGTCTCCTTTGAGGGCGAATACGGCACCCTCACCATCAACGGTGTGACGGGTGAGTACACCTACGAGCTTGGCACAACCCAAGCCCAAAAGGACGCCGTCAACAAGCTGGCTGAAGGCGATAAGATGACGGAGAGCTTCAATGTCACTACAACAGACGTGCACGGAGCCAATGATACAACGAAGCTTGACTTCACCATCAATGGCACCAACGACTTGCCCGTGGTGGACGCAGCGACATTTGAAATCGAATTGAAGGAAGCCGGGGTAGACGCGGCGGGCAAGATTATTGGCGGTGCGGCGGCAATGACGAATTCACTTCCTGCCACAGACGCCGAGTCTGCAAGCGAAGACTTGACGTACAGCATTGTGGGCGATGGCACAGGTGTGTATGGTACCCTAACGCTGAATACCTTCGGAACCTATACCTATACGCTGGACAACGACGACTTCCACACGCAGCAACTTATAGCCGGAGAAATGGCGAAAGACGTCTTTCAAATTCAAGTGAGGGATGAACACGGCGGCATCACCATTCAAGAATTTGTGGTGAATATCGAAGGTACGAACGATGCCTCTACAGTGACAGTCATGAACAACAGTGTCAATGGCGTGGACTCCACGACCTACGAGAATAGCATCGACAAAATGGCCTCCGGCGCCCTGCAAAGCGCAAATGTGAACGCACACAGCAATGGTATTCATACGCAAGTTATTACGGTGGATGGTCAAGCAGCTGACGCCGCAGGCGGGAACATCACTGTGGAAGGCGAGTTTGGCACCATCACATTCTACGGCGATACGGGCGGCTACCTCTATACGCTGGGCGTCACAGAAGAACAGCGTGCAAATATCGCAAAGCAACCGGACGGAACCGTTGTGCACGAAACCTTTGATGTGACACTGACCGATGCAGAAGGCGCAACGTCCAATATGGAGCAGGTGGTCATTGATGTGACCACAGCCGGCGGCACAGGCAGCGGCGGTGGTGATGGTGGAAACACCACGAACCCCGGCGACGGATCTGATGGCGCTGTCATTGTGGACTTGGCGGTTGTTGAAGCAGGGACGCAGCGCGCCGACGGATACCTTGACAGTGAAGGCTTGCCACTCACGCAGGGCTATATTGTGCCCGCTGATGCGGGTAATGTCGCAAGCATGACGCTGAAAGGCGCAACGCCGGACGGCGCCAGCGGCGCATCGACCCTCACAGGCAAATATGGCACGCTGACACTCAATCCCGACGGCACCTATATATATGTGCTCGATAACGACGCAGAGGCCACGCAAAATCTGGCAGAAGGCAAGTACGGCGCGGAGTCCTTTGAGATTGTCGTGACATATGGCGATGGAAGCACGAAGACGGAAACAGTCGGTGTCACCGTCACAGGCACGAACGACAAACCGCAGCTTGAAGTGAAGCATGATGCCGGCAATGTTCTCGAAGAAGACGGCGCCGCACAAATGCTCACCGGCAAGGTGAACGTCCTTGACCCGGACTCCGACGCAAGCCAAGGCACGTTCCAAGTGGGTTCGACAAAAGCAGCAGGCGACGGCTCCGTCACAGTGGTGGGCACCTATGGCACCCTCACGATCGCACCGGACGGCAGCTATATCTACGAGCTTGGTCAAACTGACGACCAAAAGCTCCTCCTCGACGCGCTGCCGGAAGGCGCGCCGGCGCAGGAAAGCTTCCACGTGCGCAACACCGACGGACACGGCGCCTTTAATGAAACGGATTTGTCCTTCACTGTCAGGGGCAGTAACGACGCCCCCACAGTGACCGACTCCAAGACCGAGTTGACCGTGAACGAAGCCGGTTATGGCGTGGAAGGCACTTACTACACGCAAGGCTATATCGACGCCACCGACGTGGATGCGGGCGCCACTCTGAGCTATTCCTTTGCTGACGGAAGTGCTGCGCAAGGGGAATATGGCACCCTCGTCCTCCATGACGACGGCTCCTTTGAGTATCGTATGGACGAAGCGAAGGCCAACAGCCTTTCCGAAAGCGAGACAGAAACCGACACGTTCACCGTGCGCATCTCCGATGGAATGGGCGGCTATGTGAATAAGGACGTTGTCGTCACCATCGAAGGCAGCAACGACGCCCCCGTGGTGAGCACCGCAACCGCCCCCGGCAGCGTGTCCGCAGAAGACATGCCAAGCAGCACCACACAGGGCAGCGTGCACGTGACCGACGTGGACGGCGACTCCGACTTCACGTTCAGCGTGAACGGCGTCGAAGCACAAGGCGGCAGTACCAGTATCACAGTTATAGGCGACTACGGCAACATTAGATTCAGTGAGAACGGCTCGTATGAATACACCCTCGGCGTGACGGCGGAGCAAATTCTACGAGTGGATGCCCTTGGCGACGGGGACATGGCGGAAGAGTCCTTCACGATCACTGCCACAGACGGAGGCGGCGCTTCGGGTTCGCACATCGTGACAGTGACCGTCATAGGTACTGATGAGACGACCACGCGCGCGGCTCTCCCCGCACCGCAGAACATGCAGGCGCCACAAGATGCGCCACAAAACACGGATGCTGTGACAAGTACGGGCACAGTCACACGCACAAGCACGCCGACCAATGAGGGGTACAACGATGAGACTGTCACCGTGAATGGCGACATGACAGGCGGCAGTATTCGCACAGGCGCAGGCAGCGACCTTGTCAGCGTCAAAGGGCAGATGCACGATGGTTTAATTGACGCAGGCGCGGGCGATGATATGCTCATTATTGGCGCACCGCAAAAAGGCATGACACAGGGCACTATCACAGGCGGTGAGGGTGCGGACAGCATCACTGTCTTTGTGGGCGATGCTGGCAGTAAGGGCAGTATTGTCATTGATGCCGGTGGCATGAGAGCAGAAGGCGAGGCAATAAACATTTTTAACGAGAGCACGCAAGGCCAAGAAGCGCATATTACCATCACAGGGCTGAGCAAGAACACGCAGTATGCAGAAAAGACATTCACGGTGGATACGATGGATATTACCACGGAGCTTAACTTGGCGCTTGAGAATAATGCAGGCTCATACAAGCACGATGATTTGATTATTCACTTTAGCAATTCGTCATAACAACACAAAACATCTTTTCCCTCTTTCATTCGCAGGTCATTCCGATTTGTTTTTTTGAAAGGGCTTTGGGGAAGACTTTTTTCTTGGGGGGAAAACTTTTTTAGGAAAAAAAGTTTCCCCCCAAGAAAAAAACTTAAACAAAAAAGCTTTTCCCCAAAACTCCTTCAAAAAAGCTTTTAGATTTTACAAATACCCACTCACATGGGGGAACGATGATATTCCATCTCAAACAATACGACACCACACTTCTTACCTTTGAGTATGAAAATAAGGGCATTGAGGGGCAGTTTTATACTGTGCTTGAGGTGAATGAAGAGGGGCGACACCTTCTGCCTCAAGGGCTCAACCTCACACACGAAGATGGTCTTTTGTCGTGGCTAAAAAGGCGTATTGCTCCTAAAAATAGAGCTTATGTGGACACCATGCTTGCGCGGATGGGCTATTCACAAAGAGATACCATAGGCATCATTCGACTTTGCAAGGGCTTGTCGGTCATAGATTCGTATTGGGTCGTAGAAGATGACTTTGACGGGAAATTTGCGGATTTCAACCTTTTTGAAAACACCTTTGAAAGCGCTTTGGCCTTGGTTGCGTATACAGGATATGGCAGCGTGAAGGCTAAGGGCTTTACGTCATCACCGGAATTTACCACCAATGGTATGTTGCCCAAAGCATGGCGCCGAATGAATGATAAAATTTATCTTTATAAGGGCGGCACAATGGGCGGCGCCAATACAGGCAATGAACCCTATTCGGAATTTTACGCGGCACAAGTGGCACGAGCCATGGGCTTGCGCCACATTCCCTATGGGCTTTCGCGCTGGAAAGGCGGCCTCTGCTCCACATGCGAACTTTTTACAGATATACATACATCCTATGTGCATATATATGACTTTGTCAAAAAGAAACCGCTTGAAGGCATAGGCGTCTTTTTACGCGAATGTTTACACGAACGTGGCGAAGCGCTTTATACCGCCTTTGTGGATATGCTCGTTTTTGACGCCTTGATATGCAATACAGACAGGCATTATGGCAACTTTGGCTTGCTTGTAGATAATGCAAGCAACACGCCCATATCCTTTGCGCCCTTGTTTGACCATGGGCTTTCCCTTTTCAATTATGCCATGGATGACAATTTGCAAGACTTAAATGCCTACGCGCTCACGAGAATTTCAAGCTACGACCTGCCTTTTTTGGATGTCGCAAAAGCCGTCATCACAGACACACAAAAAGAAAAGCTCCAAAATATGAGAGGCTTCACATTCACACGGCACTCTCGATACAACTTACCCGCAAAGCGTTTGAAGGCCATTGAGCGATTTTTACAGCATCGAACAGGGGAGCTTTTGGCCTTGCCGAGTGTTGACTCATGAGTCGACCCTGAAAAAACAACGAGAGTATTCACCTAAAGACAGAGAGTACGACATCTTGATACTCCTTGTCTGAGGACACTCTCACACACTTGTCCGATTTTGGGGAGTAGCTCTTTTGAAGGCTGACTCGCTTTGCGCATTCACCTCAAATACTTTTTTGAACTTTCCATTCGAAAGCGCCGATTGTTTAGCTAAACAGATGGTTTTTTTGAAGGGGGCCTGCCCA
>CAYJGA010000165.1:0-4988 GCA_964369255.1 uncultured Desulfovibrionaceae bacterium | reverse complement strand
CATGTGGCCTATATGACACAGGATAATACGCTCTTTTCCGGCACTGTGCGGGAGAATATTGCCCTTGGCTGTGCGGGAGCCAAAGAAGGCCCAAAAGAAAGCCCAGAAGAAAGCCCAGACATGAAGGCCATAACAAAGGCGGCGCAACTTGCGGGCGTGGCAGATTTTGTGAATAAGCACCCCATGGGCTACGACATGCCCGTGGGTGAGCGCGGCATGCAGCTCTCCGGCGGGCAAAGACAGGCCGTGGCACTGGCACGAACCCTTGTGCGAGAACCGCGCGTGCTTGTACTTGACGAACCCAGCAGCAATCTGGACATGGCGGGGGAACATCAGCTCATGCGTCGTCTTAAATTGGCTGTGGAGAAAAAGACGTTGGTGCTCTTTACCCACCGCACGAGCCTTTTGCAGTTGGTGGACAGACTTGTTATCATTCACAACGGGCGCATTGTGGCGGACGGGCCGCGGGATGCTGTGCTCAAAACTTTACAGAAGGAGCGTGTGCCACATGTCTCTTCATAACACGCATAATACTATCCCCGAACACCGTCTAGTCCGTCCTTCGCGTCGTCATATGCTCTATGCCCTGTGTGCCACATTTTTTGTGCTTCTCACATGGGCGGCCTTTGCGGATTTGGAAGAGGTGATTATGGGCGAGGGGCAAGTGGTGCCTTCGCAACGCATACAGCATATTCAGCACCTTGAGGGGGGGATTGTCCAAGAAATCTGTGTACGCGAAGGGCAGGACGTGCAAGAAGGTGACATTTTATTGCGTATTGACAATGTGGCGGCGGACAGTGTCTATCGTGACAATCAGGCCAAGGAAGCGGACACGCTGGCGAGCATCGCGCGGCTTGAGGCGGAGCTTGGGGGCGCGTCTTGGGGGTGGAGCTTGGGGCGCTATCCCGAAGCCGTGCAGGACAATGCGCCGCTTGTGGCACGACATGATCAAATTTTGCAAGCCCGACGAGAACTCACAGAAAACACGCGTCGACGATTGCACTCTGAGCTGGATATGCAAATGTTGGCAGAGCAGGAATTGCTTGCCCGTCAAAAAAACTTGCGCGAAAGTCTGCGTATCACACAAGAGCAACGTGATATGGCAAAAAAGCTCTTGCGTACTCGTTCCTTTTCCGAAATGGAATACTTGAACCTCGAACAAAAACTCACTCAAATACAAGGTGATATGCAAGTGTTGGAGCAGAGTATACCCAAGACGCAGGCAAGCATCCGCGTGGCGCAAGCGCAGCTTGAGAGTTTTGACGCGGAGCGCCGCACGCAGCTTTTGCACGAAATAAACGAGGCGGAAACCCGCCTTGTAGGCATTACAGAAGCGCTCAAAGCGCACAAGGACACGGTGACGCGCACAGAAATCCGTTCGCCCGTGCATGGTACGGTGAAAAGCGTGAATATTACCACGACGGGCGGCGTTGTCATGCCCGGGCAGACCATTATGGATGTGGTGCCGCGGGACGACTCCTTGATTATCGAAGCGCATATAAGGCCGCAGGACAGGGCTTTTCTCTACGAAGGGCAGAAAGCGCGAATACGCTTAAGCGCCTATGATTTTTCCATTTATGGTGCCATGGACGCCCGCCTTGAGCATATCGGCGCCGATACCATGGAAGGGAAGAATGGGGAGGTGTACTATCTTGTGCGCCTTGTGACAGACACATCCTCCATGCAGTACAAAGAGCGCACGCTTCCCATCTTGCCGGGCATGATGGCGACGGCGGACATTATCACAGGCAAGCGCACTGTATTGCAATATCTCCTCAAACCTATTATCAAGGCGAGCCGCACCGCCTTACGGGAGCCGTAAGCATCAGCTGTCCCGCGACATGTTTTTTTGTCCAAAGAAACTCTGCACCAATCCACATTCTTCTCCGTCAATTCACTGATAACTTTCCCTTATCAAAATGAAAAATTTAATCCGTTTGTCATTTGTATACAGCAAGCGTATATCTTTTTTCACGGCGCTGCTGAGAAATTTCACAGTAGCGCAGCACGATTTTTTTAACTCTCACCCCAAGAAGGAGCAGGTCATGGATTTGCAAACAAAAGTAATGTGCATCACTGGTTTTTGGTTTGTCGCAACCGCAGTTTTCGCCATGTACGGCGTCAGCGTTTTCGGTAAAAACAAGTAAGACCCTTCTTGCATCGTCGCAAAGCCAAAAAAACAGTGTGTATGGGTTCACGCAGCCCCATACGCACTGTTTTTTGCTTTTCAATCTCCTACTTTTTTCCTACACTTCCCCTGCACACACAGAATATTTTTTCTGCAACTTGGCTTTTACAAGCATTTTTTCGGAGGCTTCATCCATGACTCTACGATATATAAAGGTTTTTTTAGCCCTTGCACGCACCCCCAATATGCGCGAAGTGGCGCATCGCATGTTCGTTTCGCAAGCGGCTGTCTCGAGCGCTCTGCGCGACTTTGAGGCAGAAATAGGCGTGGAGGTGTTTGACCGCGTGGGACGCGGCATCCGTTTGAATGAGAAGGGACGCCTCCTTGAAAAGCGCCTCGCCCCTCTCTATCATCAGCTTGACAATGTCCTTGCCCTCCTCTCCAGTGAAGAGCTTCTCGGCAAGCTCTATGTGGGCGCCTCTGTGACGCTGGCAAATTGGGTCATTCCGCAAATTCTCTATGACATGAAAATGCGCTATCCTAATGTGGAGCTTGATTGCTTGTCCGGCAATACGTGCGAAATTGTGCAGCATGTGGAAGAGGGGCAGCTTGATATGGGCTTTGTGGAGGGGGATGTGAACAGTATGGTGTTGCGCATCGTTCCCCTCGGGCGTGAGGAGCTTGTGGTTGTCACTGCGGACGCGGAATTAGCGCGGGAGCCGCGCAGTGTGGAAGAGCTTATGGATCACTTTTGGCTTTTACGCGAAACGGGTTCCGGAACCCGCGAAACACTGTTGCGCCACCTCACCCCTCTTGGTCTGCGTCCCAAGCATTTCCTTGAGCTTTCGCATACGGACGCCATCAAGCGTGTCCTGAAAAATCCGGGGACGCTTTCTTGTTTGTCTGCCAGAGTTATTCGGCGGGAGCTTGAAGACAGAGAACTTTTCACCGTCAATGTAAAAAATGTGCGATTTGACAGAATGTTCTATTGTATAGAAAGACAAGATTGCAGTCCCACTCCACTGCGAGAAGCGCTGTTTAGCGAGTTAAAAAGCCGGCTTTTGTAGTGTTTTTTCTTGAATTAGTGCTTTTTTTGCGAAAAACTGCCTCTTGAAAACTCGTCAAAAAATCACCATTGACAAAATGGCATCCCGTGCTTACATAAACGTATTACAAGATGAGGAGGCCTTTATGGTTAGCGTATCAGACAGTGCCCACAAAGAGCTTGAAGCGTACTTTGAGGGAAAAGAGAAAAGTTCTATTCGTATATATCTTGCGCCCGGCGGTTGAAGCGGCCCACGCTTGGTATTGGCTCTGGACGAGCCAAACGATGATGACAGTGTTTTTGAAGTAAACAGCTTCAGCTTTTGCGTCAACAAAGAATTATTGGAGTCCATTGAAGGTGTAAGCCTTGATTTTGGCTACACAGGCTTTGCTGTAACTCCCACAAAACCCTTGGCTTCAGCAGGCAGTTCTTGTGGTGGGTGCGCGAGCAGTGGCGCTTGCGGCTCCTAAGCAATATATGCAAATAATACCGAAAATCCGGACATGGTGCATGTTCGGATTTTTTGGTGTTAAGCACATACACAGTCGTCATTTTTACAGTTTACAGACGTCACTCTGGTGTCATACCAGCATCACAGCATGAAGGAAAGAGAGTTATGCAAAAAGTCAAAAAAGTCGTCCTTGCGTATTCCGGCGGATTGGACACTTCCGTTATCTTAAAATGGCTTATGACCACATATAATTGCGAAGTTGTCACCATGACAGCCGACCTTGGACAAAGCGAAGACTTGTCCGGCGTTGAAGAAAAAGCCCTCAAAACAGGGGCAGTCAAAGCCTATGTCGAAGATTTACAAGAAGAATTTGCCAAGGACTATGTCTTTCCCATGCTGCGCTCCTGTGGTCTCTACGAGGGCAGATACCTCCTCGGAACGTCCATCGCACGTCCCCTCATTTCCAAAAGGCTCGTGGACATCGCCCGCGCTGAAGGCGCGGACGCCGTCGCCCACGGCGCCACAGGCAAGGGCAACGATCAAGTGCGCTTTGAATTTTCCGTCAACGCTCTCGCTCCCGACATCCGCGTCATCGCCCCATGGCGTGAATGGGATCTCATGTCCCGCACTGCCCTCAACGCCTTTGCAGAGCAGCATAACATCCCCATTTCCAGCGCACAAAAGCGCTACAGCATCGATGAAAACATGCTCCATTGCAGCTTTGAAGGCGCAGAGCTTGAAGACCCCGGTCAAAGCCCCGACGACCAATGTCACCGCCTCTGCACGCCTGTCGAGCAGGCACCGGACACAGCGGAAGTAATCACCATCGACTTTGAAAAAGGCGACCCCGTCGCCGTAAACGGCCTTGCCATGTCCCCCGCAACGCTCGTAAAGCACCTCAACGCCCTCGGCGCAAAGCATGGCATCGGTCGCCTTGACATGGTAGAAAATCGCTTCGTCGGCATGAAGTGCCGCGGCGTCTACGAAACACCCGGCGGCACCATCATACACACCGCCCACCGCGACCTCGAAGGCATCTGCCTCGACCGTGAAGTGCTCGCCGTGCGCGACATGCTCGTCCCTCGCTACTCCTCCGCCATTTACAATGGTTTTTGGTTCGCCCCCGAGCGCGAGGCCATGCAAGCCCTCATGGACAAGGCGCAAGAGAGTGTCACAGGCACAGTCACCCTCAAGCTCTACAAGGGCACCGCGTGGCCCCTCAACCGCACCTCGCCCAACACCCTCTTCTGTCACGACCTCGCCACCTTTGAAGAGTGCGCCACCTATGACCACAAGGACGCCGCAGGTTTCATCCGTCTCAACGGTCTCCGTCTGCGCACCTACGCCGCCATGAAAAAGCGCTA
>CAYJGA010000164.1:0-4997 GCA_964369255.1 uncultured Desulfovibrionaceae bacterium | reverse complement strand
CTCCGGCATCCTGGTCCCAAACCAGGCGCGCTACCAAACTGCGCCACGTTCCGACAAGAGTGCTTATAGAGGAAAACGCAATAGTGTGCAAGCAAAATTTACATTTTTTTGAAATACTTTTAATGAGCTGTTTTTATTGAATTTAAAAACTAAGCTAAAATCACTCGGCAGCAGTGTCGTCCTCTTCCATCCACCCTTGTAAGGCCTCTATGATTTTTTTGGCCTGTTCCTTGTTGGAAATATTAAACTTTGACTGCATGCGAAACTCACCGCCGCTCTTTTTGTAGCGACGGATGACATACTTATCCGGCCCGTAGGTATCGCTGTCATTCTTCCATTCTTGAAAGCGGAAAATGATGGTTGTCCATGCTCCGCGAGTCAAAATGGCCTTGTCAAGCTCCTTCACCACAAGCTGACCATTCTCTTCGTAGTTCACCGTCAATTCGTCAATAGTCGCATTGGCAACAGTGCTCATGTGTCCTCACTCTCTTGCTGAATAATTATGAAAAAGACGACCCCATAAAAATGAGGCCGTTTTAAGAATTTACGCGGGGCTGTCTCTCAATGGAAATACCCCAAAATGTACTACGTAGCATGCGAGACAAGCGCACCCTTCACATCTTCCGGAAGGTCAAGCTTTTTCAACTCAAACTCGCCCACATTGGGGCCGTATCGCTCTGACTTGAGCTTACTTACCGCCACAGCGCTCATGCTCGTATCCGAAATGGAGAGGCTCAAGCCTTTGGCGATACGCGTGACCACTCGCTGCGCCACAATTTCCACGCCTCTAAGGGGTTTTTGCTCAACTAGTTCAACCATAGGATACCTCCTCCCTGAAAAGTTACCCTACGCTATGATATTTTGTGACGCATGGCAAGCCCTGAAGAGGTATTTTTTATGCATTTGAGAGGCAAAACACTAGAGAAAGTCTAATTTTTTGACAATTCAAGGCATTAGAGGCGTTTTTTTTCTCTGCCTATTCACAGCGCTGCGCCACATACATGCCATAACCATAAAATTCATGATAGCGCGCGTACAGTCGTGCTTCCTCACGCTGCTCGTGCACAAAGGCTGTGGCCATTTCCCCATGTCCGTGGCGCGCAAGAAAAGCCTCTTGCATTTGTGCCTGCGGCGTATAATAATTGTCAAGCCAACACGAAGGCGCAAGAGGAAAGTACCCCTTCACCATATAACCCTGCTGCTCAAGCTGCTGAATTTTTACCGCAGCACCGGCAATCTCAGGATAGATATTATCCCAATATGATTGCAATTCCTGCGGGCGTTTATGGGTAAGCCACGTAATCTCCGACACCACAAGCAATCCCTTCTCCTTTAACAAAGGACGCCATGCAGCAATGCCCGCCTCAAAGCCCATATTGTAAATGGCACCTTCCGACCATATCATATGGAAGGAATCTGGCGCAAGATTATGGTTCGCCATATCAGCGTGCAATGTCGTTATTCGCGGCGCAAGCATACTTAAAGCCTCATCATCGTGAAGGCTCTTTTCCAGTCGGCGTAAAAAATCCTCTAAAAAATCCACAGCAAGCACGCGCGCATGTGGCAAAGCCTGCGCGAGTACGCGTGTCGCCGAGCCTGTCCCGCAGCCCATGTCTAGCACATGAAGCGCATCGCCATGGGTGTCACAGCACTCACTCAAAGCCAAGGCTCGCAAAGTCGCAGCGTCGCTCCCGGGCCCCTGTCGTAAAAGACTGCCATAATAATCGGTAAGTAATGTAAAGTCCATGGATGGGAACATGACATATTACGCCACGCATTGCAAAGATTTTTTATGTCCCTCTAAAAAATTATATGGAAAAATACTCCGAAAATATGTTTGACAGGAGAAGGCTGCTAGTATACTATAAAACGTATTTTTTATACACATTTTTTTGGCTGCTGCCAGAGAATGCTTTTTGAAACGATTTTAACAAACAATATAGGTGTATTATGTCAAACGTCGTGGTGGTCGGTGCCCAGTGGGGAGACGAAGGCAAGGGAAAGATTGTGGATCTGCTCAGTCGTGAGTTAGACGTCATTGTGCGTTTTCAAGGCGGCAACAACGCAGGCCACACCATCAAAGTGCAAGGAAAACAAACTATTCTGCACCTCATTCCTTCCGGCATCTTACACCAAGACAAGATGTGCTGCATCAGCAATGGTGTCGTGTGTGACCCCTTTGTCTTGCTGGCAGAAATGGACGAACTCGCAGAAAAAGGCGTCGATGTCTCGCCTGCGCGCTTCAAAATAAGCAAAAAAATGCACCTTATCTTGCCCTATCATAAAGCATTGGACAAAGCCCGTGAAGCTCATAAGGCCGACAGCAAAATTGGCACCACAGGCCGCGGCATAGGCCCTTGCTACGAAGATAAAATGGCGCGCATTGGCATCCGCGCCGGCGACCTCGCAAAGCCGGAACTTTTACGCAAAAAAATACACGCAGCGCTCGTGGAAAAAAACGCCCTCCTCACAGGTCTTTATAAGGAAAGCCCGCTTGATGCTGACGCTGTCTTTGACGAAGTCAATGCCATTGCGCCGCGACTCGTTCCGCATCTTGCCGACATATCAACTATTCTTACGGACGCATGGGCACAAAATCAATCTGTCCTTTTTGAAGGCGCGCAAGGTACACACCTCGACATCGACCACGGAACCTATCCCTTTGTCACTTCGTCAAACACTGTGTCTGCCAATGCTGCCTGCGGGAGCGGCGCCTCACCACGCGAACTGCACACCATCCTTGGCATTGTCAAAGCTTACACTACGCGCGTAGGCTCAGGCCCCTTCCCCACAGAACTGACAGACAGCATCGGCGAAGAATTGCGCGCAAAGGGTCACGAATTTGGCGCCACAACGGGGCGCCCCCGTCGCTGTGGCTGGCTCGACTTGCCCATCCTGCGCGAAAGTATCCGTCTCAATGGACTCACCGACATCGCCCTCACAAAGCTGGACGTCCTCAATGGATTTCCCACGATTAAAATCTGCACAGGCTATATGTATGAAGGCCAGCTCGTCAACTTCCCCCCGCAGGAAGAGGACGGCCTCGGACAAGTAGAGCCAGTTTATGAAGAAATGAAGGGCTTTGATGTGGACATTAGCGCGTGCACCACATGGGAAAGCTTGCCAACCGTTGTCCGCGCTTATGTAAAGCGTATCGAAGACCTTTGCCAAGTGCCCATTACCTACATTTCCGTAGGCCCTGACAGAGACCAAACCATTTGTCTTAAAAAGTAATTATGTGCGCGCGCATTTCAAAAGCTGCTTCTGCAAAATCTGACCAAGAATTTTTTGGCGCATTTTCTGCGGAAGCAGCTTCTGCCCTCTTCGACCTCGCCCAAGAAGAGCGCCTCAGTGCCACGCGCGCCACGCTGTTGCGCCTTTGCGCTTCCGGAACACCTGAAACGCCGGGCACACCTGAAACGCCAGACGCGCCGCAAACGCCGCGCACAGTGCCACAGGTTCTGCTGCTTGAAGGCGGAACTGAACAAGAGCGCCAAGCCCTCGCCCTGTGGTGGGCAGCCTTACAACATTGTTCCCAACGAGCGCCCGACGGCGCCCCTTGCGGTCAATGTCCAGAGTGTTTGCATATTGCCTCGCGCATGCATACTGATGTACTCGCCTTCGACGGGCGCATATCAAATACAGAAGACGCGGCAAACCCCGGGCCTGTGCGCGCGCTCAACAAAGAAAATACGGAAGCGCTCAAACTGCGCCTTGGCGACACTACCCGCAGCGGCGGCAAGCGTGTGGTTATTATGAGCGGCATCGAAACAAAACGCAGTGCGGCGGCAAATGCGCTCCTGAAAGTGCTCGAAGAGCCGTCGCCCACCAGTATCTTTGTGCTTCTTGCGGCTCAAAGAGAACAGCTTTTGCCCACACTGGTTTCGCGCTCGTGGGTTGTCACACTGCCATGGCCGCCGTCGCGTACCCTCGCGCCAGAGTATGCGCCGTGGGAGAGTGCGCTTGCGCTCTTTTTGTCGCAGCGCGACAGGGGAGGGGAGCAGCCGTGGTGGCGCCTCAATGTCAACAAAACAGCCACCATGAAGGACGGGCTTGACGCAGAAAAAGCACAGCACATACTCCTCTTGTGCCAAAAGTGCCTCCTTTCTGCCATATCGCCCACAGCACATTCCTCCACACAGACAGCATCGCCGCTCACGGCTTACTTTGCCCGTCTGCCCGCGCACACGCACGTGCATATTTCGACGCTCATTGACGACACGCAAGACATGGTTCAATACAGCGTTCATCCAAGCCGCTGTCTCGACAGCTTTGCTTTTCGCCTCTTTGTTCTGTGCCGACACGCATAGGAGCGCGGCGCCATTTTCAAACATCATAAGGGATTAAGATTATGAAAACTTTCATACTTGTCGCACTTTGTAGCCTTATGGCGCTTACATCCATGGCTTGCACGAGCAGCCAAACAACACATACCCCGGCACCCGCCGAAAAAAGTACCCATCAAGAGATGCAAACAGCACAACTCGCAAACCCCTTTGCAGACTTTGACAGCCTCGAAGAGGCTGCCCAAGAGTCCGGTTTTTCCATGACATTACCACGTAATATCCCCGACGGTTACACGGTCACCGCCTACAGGGCGCTCGTGAATGGGGAAAAGATGCTCGAGGTCATATACGAAAATGGTGATCGCGAAATCCGCATCCGCAAAGGGCTTGTGTCCGACAATAGTGGCATTTTCGAAGAATTTCCGGAAACATTCAGGAAGAAAATGAAAAATATCCCTGTTACCCTCAAAGGTCGGGACGGAACAATCCATGTGGTAGAGTGGCAAGACGGGGCATTTTTTCACAGCATCAGTGCGTCAGCGTACAATCCTCAAGACCCCTCTGTGAGCGGCGGTCTGCCACGCAATATTATGGAAGCGCTGGCGCAAGACGTCATTGAGGCGTCTTTTTAATTGGTTTTTTATTTTTTTTGTTGCTTAGGGGCTGTTTCTAAATAAAGAGATTTTTTTTGAAGGGGGTTTGGGGGAAAGC
>CAYJGA010000163.1:0-5002 GCA_964369255.1 uncultured Desulfovibrionaceae bacterium | reverse complement strand
CCAAGATAATCATCCCCAAGTCGCAGGACGGGTATGCCTATAATGAGCGCAAAAAGCGACGCCACAAAGCCGCCCGCCAGCACAGACACCCAGAAAGGTGTCGCGATGACAGAAAAAGGCCAAATGATTGGTTCTAAAATCCACATCATTTCTTTTTGCGCAGGCGACAAAATACACAGGGCAGACACATAGGCGCCAATAGCAATAAAGCCCGCATGCCCAAGTGAAAACAAACCTGTAAATCCATAAATAAAGTTCAGCGACAAGGCCAATACGGCGTTAATGAAGATAAGCTTCAAGATGTAGATTTCATAGTCGCCTAAAAAAAATTCCGCTTGACTGAGCACAAGGCCACCCACAAGCATCAGGAGCACAGAGACGAGGGTATTTTTATTTAATCGCATGAGCGTGTTTCCTCCATACAATACATGGGCACAGTTCTTGCCATATCAGATTTTTTCATTGGTACGCTCGCCAAAAAGCCCTGTGGGTTTAAACAAGAGCACCAATACAAGGAGGATGAAGGCAAAGGCATCTCGATACCCAGACAAATGAGGCATAAAGGCCACTGTCATGATTTCGATGAACCCAAGCAGCAGGCCGCCCACAACCGCACCTTGAATGGAACCAATACCCCCAAACACTGCCGCAATGAAGGCCTTAAATCCGGGGATGATACCCATGTACGGGTCAATTTTAGGATAGCGCAAAGCCCACATAATACCAGAGGCCGCCGCAAGGGCAGAGCCTATGCAGAATGTCAAAGCAATAATGACATCTACACGCACACCCAAGAGGCGCGTGGTTTCAATATCTTTAGAAATAGCACGCATGGCAAGGCCGGGCTTGGTGCGATAGACAATCCACAGCAAAATACTGACTAAGATGATGGTCACACCGGGCACAAAGGCCGTCAAAGGCAGGATATGCAAGTTGCCGATGCTCCACTTTTCCATAAGCCAGTCGGGCTGCAAAACAGGGCGCGGCAAGCCTGTGAAGACCACCACTGCCAGACTCTCAATAAAGAAAGAGACGGCGATAGCACTGATAAGCGCCGAAATGCGCGGCGCCTCCCGCAAAGGCCTATACGCGATACGCTCCACAAGAACGCCCAAGAGACTTGCGCCGGCAATGGCTAAAAGAGCCGCGATGCCCCACGGCAAACCGTAGGAAAATGTACCAAAAAAAACAAAGTATGCACCCACCATCAACACGTCGCCATGAGCGAAATTGATAAGGCGTAAAATGCCATAGACCATAGTGTAACCTATGGCAATAAGAGCATATAAGGAGCCTAGGGTAAGGGCATTAAAAAAATGCTGCAAGAACATCTCAAAGCTCATGCGTCCACCGTTTTACCATGCCAAAGGGTGTGAAGAAGGCGCTGATCAAAGCAGTGCTTCCTGAAAAAAAGGGGGGAAAACTCCCCCCCTCATACATCAATAATCTACGTCTTATTACTTCGGCTGAATGTCGCCCACATAGGTGCGCTTGCCGTCTTTATATTCAATGATACCAATAGGCATTTCTGCGTCATGGGTCGCATTGATGCTGAGAACGCCCACAGGTGTGGAAAGATTTTTGATAGAAGCAAGAGCTTCTGTCACAGCTTCGGTGTCAGCCTTGCCAGCGCGGGTGATGGCGTCCATGATCATCATGTAGCTTGTATACCCAAGAGCGCCGTTCATGTTGGATTCTTTTTCAGGATAAGCGGCATTCCACGCATCGCGGAAAGCCATGGCTTCCTTGCTCATATTGGGCATATCGGCGGCATAGGGGAAGCCTGTGAGGATAAAGCCTTCAGCGGCCTTACCTGCGATTTTCACCGTGTCAGGATTGTCCATGGCGTCAGCGCCCATGAGGCGGAATGTGGCGCCAAGTTCACGCGCTTGCTTCATGATGATAGCGCCTTCTGCAAAGTATGCAGGCATGAACACCACGTCAGGCTTTTGGGAAATGATTTCTGTGAGCTGTGCGGTGAAATCTTGGTCGCCGGAGCTGTACTTCATTTCAGCCACGATGTCGCCACCAAGCTTTGTGAAGGAGCGCTTAAAGAACGCGGACAAGCCCACAGCGTAGTCGTTTGCAACGTCCATGAGGATAGCGGCTTTTTTGTAACCAAGGTTTTCATAAGCATATTGCGCTGCGCCAAGACCTTGATAAGGGTCAATAAAACATGCGCGGAAGTAGTATCTTTTGCCTTGTGTGACCAAGGGGCTTGTGCAGGACGTACCAACCACAGGGGTCTTAGCCTTTTCTGCCACTTCACCGCCAGCCATGGCCAAGGAAGAACCGTAGGTACCAATAATAGCGAGTACTTTGTCGCGCTCTGTCAAGCGCTTGACTGCGTTTGCAGCTTCCACTTTGTCGGACTTATTGTCCACAACCACCAATTCAACGGGACGACCCAAGACGGTGGGCATTTGCTTTTGTGCCAACTGGATACCTTCAAGTTCAAGCTGACCGCCAAAAGCATTTTGGCCTGTCAAAGGAAGATAAACGCCAATCTTAATGGGGTCTGCTGCCACAGCAGGACTCACGCCCATGGCAACAACAGCAAAGGCAAATAAAAATGCATACTTCAAAAATCGCATTCCGCATTCCTCACAAATTTAAGGTGTGAAAAAATCTACCATAAAAGGTATATACTCCGAACATCCGACAATACTTATATACAGAATTGCTTGTTTTTGCAAGAAAAGTTTTCAAGAAAAACGAGGAAAATATATTTTTTTGTTTTTATTTTTTGTTTTTCGTTTTTTATACGCAACCACCGACCGGCTTCCTCAGAAAAATAGCAAAAAAATGAGAGCTTTTTATGAGAAACAGTGCCTCGCATACAAATTTTATCCCCGTTCTATCACTTGCCTTTTTTGCCTGCGTGCGGCACTATGTACGCAGGTGCTTCTAACACCTCCATACCCAACGGGCCGTGGCCTTCCACGGAGCCGTTTTCCTTGCATTCTTGCTAGACAAGCGGCTCTATTGTTGCGTCAACGGTCGGGAGTGTGAGGAATACAACACCTTTTTGAAGGGAATAACTCCGCCGTTCGTTGGGTCGGTTAGAAGCTCCCGGCATTCGCCATATTACATATAAGATATGCTACTTTTTGGGCGATGCCGTTCTTTTAAAAGGGAGCGAGTCATCATGTCAGAAACAAACACGTCAGACACATTGGGCACATCGGGCACAGTGGGCACATCGGGCACATCGGGCACATTGACAAAGGCCGAGCAAAAAGCCCACATCAACGCGCATATGCGGCGTTTTGCGTATTGTAACAAATTACGCATGTCTCCCCTTAAAACAGACCAGCGCATGTGTCGCCTCTATGAGGCGACAGGATGTCACACGCCCAAAGAGCTTGCCAGCTTCTTCGGGGTCAGCACAAGCACCATCGCAAAAGTGAAAAAAAGTGGTGTTATTCCGGCGGAATGGTTGATTCTCGTTTTGCAAGTACGCAACGTACACCCCGACTGGGTAGTCATGAACAAAGGCCCTATGTATCTGGAATGCCCGTCCGAAGAGGAGTATGAGAGCACCCAAGCCTTTCTAGACAGAAAACACGATCAAATGGCCTTGGACAGGATGACATCTTTTACATTAGCACAAGAGCTGTTACGGCGTATTGCCCTTGGGATACATTGAAAGCAATATTTTTATAGAGCGCCAAGCAAAGCTTCAACGTAATGCCAAATGTGTAAAATCCTCAAGAATTTCTTTGTATTGCCACTTCGTTTCGGATTTACCACGCACGCACAAGAACTCCTTGCAATTTTCGTAAGGGTATGCAACTATTGTTTATGAGTACAGAAAACAACACACAACAGAGCGCGCAGGACACCCGCGAGAGCCTGTCCGTGACACACGATGCCATCTACAGGAAGTTTTTTACCGAGCCTCGCATGGTGTGTTCTCTTTTGCAGGATTTTATCAGCACCCGCTTGGCGCTACATTTTGACTTTGACAGCCTTCAGCGTGTCCCCACGGACTTTGTCTCTGACAAGTTCACCGTGCGTCATGGAGACATTATCTGGCGTATAAAGTTGCAGGGCAAGCACACAGGGGACATATCGGAGCAGTGGTATTACCTCTATCTTATGTTGGAATTTCAGAGCACTGTCGACAAATGGATGGCACTGCGTATCAACGCCTACACGACCTTGCTGATGCAAGAGCTTGTCCAAGCAAAACTGCTAGACGACAGCGACTTTCTGCCCCCCGTCTTGCCCGTTGTCCTTTATAGTGGTACTGGGCGCTGGACGGCGAAACAGTCCATGACAGCACTTACGATGCCGGGGCTTGGCGAGCTTCAAAAATATCAGCCGCAACAGGCGTATTTCCTCCTCGACGGGAGCCAAAGCCCACAGAACGCTGACAGCGAAGGCCTTGCGTCCCTCCTTCTTCGCCTTGAAAGGACAGACGACGCCACCGAGGTGCGAGACATCTTCAAGGCGCTCACCGTCCACCTGACAGGCATTGAGGGCACAACACTCTACAGACTCTTCACGGAACTTGCTCTGGTTATAATGAAAAACTGTAAGGCGTCGGAGCGCCGGATAGAAGGCATAGAGGACATTACAGAAAAGGAGAATTTTTCTATGTTAGTAGATAATCTTAATCATATGCTGGATAAGTTGCATTTCCAAGGGGTGGAGCTTGGCAAAGAGGAAGGCATAGAGCTTGGCAAAGTGGAAGGCATGGAGCTTGGCAAAGTGGAAGGCATGGAGCTTGGCAAAGTGGAAGGCATAGTGGAAGGCAAGCGCGAATTTCTTTTAGACTTTGCGCGGAGCAAGTGGGGGGCATTGCCACAGCCACTTGTGGACAGTGTCAATACCATCCAAAACGCAGACATGCTATCAACTCTGAGTGAAAATTTTTTCCACATGTCATCCGTGCAGGACTTCGCACACGCTGTCCAGACGCTGTTGGCACAAGGCTCGGAAAAGCACATGTAGGCTGAAAGATCAAAAAAAGCTCTCTTACAGAGGTATTTGTACA
>CAYJGA010000162.1:0-5020 GCA_964369255.1 uncultured Desulfovibrionaceae bacterium | reverse complement strand
TCCGCCCGTAGATTTACAAGGCTCTGCCAGCGGCGCGCAGGTGGCATCGACTGAAGAATATGGCGCAGGCGTCGTCACAGACAAAAGCCCAAGTGTGGCACAAGTGAAGGGGGATGTGGAGGCGCTGGACGCGCGCTTGGACGTTCTGGAGAGTACGGCTGCCATTGACCTCACAGCCTATGCCACCAGCGCCGCCGTGGATGCCCCAACGGACGCTCTCGACACTCGCATTGCTGCCCTTGAAGACGGGCAGGAACCCGATTTGTCTGCCTATGCAGTCGCAGCAGATGTGACAGCGGCGCTGGCAGGCAAGACAAATGCCGCCACCACAGAGGCCATTTCCGACCGCGTCACCGACCTTGAAAACGAAGCTCCCATCGACCTCACAGACTATGCCACAAAGATGTATGTGGACAGCGCCGTGGGGGACATTGAACTGGCAAACCTGAAAGGGCGAGTGGACACAGTGGAAGACTTGCCCACAGCGGACAATGTGAACGGCGATATATGGCTCGTGGGTCTGGCAACAGCAGAAAACGCCGCCACTTATATCTACTTTGAAGGCACTGCCTCCTTTGAGCAAATAGGCCATGCGCAGGTGAAGGGCGTTTCTCTTGCAACAAATGTGGAATATGCCACCGGCACGGAAACAACGAAAGCGCCGAGCGTTGCGCAAGTAAAAACAGAATTTCATAATATGACGACGCGCGTGGAAACACTCGAGAACGCTGCCGATGTGGACCTCACACCCTATGCCACGACGGCTTCCGTCAATCAAGTGGTGGAAGGCATGAACAGCGCTTTGGCAGAGAAAGCCGATACACTGTTGGAATTGAAGGAAGACATAGGCGCGAATTTTTTGGAACTACAGAACCTTAAGAACGAAGCCGCAACTATTGCCACAGTCGAGGAGTGGGAAGGAGGTACGAGTGAGGTTGCGGCGCCTACGGTGGCACAGGTCACAGATGGCCTCGCACGCGCAGGACGCTATCCGCTCAACTCTCTTGCATCGGGTATCACATCGGCAACGCTCACACCAAACGCGTACACCACCATCGACGGTTCAGTCTCCACACTCACTGTGGCGTTACCCGCCACAGCAAGTGACACACATGCTGAGATATGTATGCTGTCATTTACGTCCGGCGTCACTGCACCCACTATCACCTTCGGTGATAATGTGCTTGTGCCAGAGGATTTTAACGCCGATGCCAACACAATCCATGAGTTGACATTTACTTATAACCACGCACAGAGCAAGTGGCTCATGTTGTTTGGGAAGTGGGGTGTATGATGCTGAGGAGAAGAATGGCACAAGCGCAAAAAGCAGATGTACTGCAAAGACCGTATTTAGTGACAAGTCCCATAGATTTACCTGATGAAACCAAGCTCAAAATTCTTTATGGGCCAAATGATTTTACATCCGTCGTACAGTATCGCACTGTCACTGTGTCGAGCGTCCGTGGGTATTTATGTTTCATACGTGACAGAGGTACGCCGATTTATACTGCACCAATTGTCAAAGTAACCCTTGTTGGCAGGCACTCTTACGATATAAAAGCGGGGTTATTTTTGGTATATCCCACCAAGGCTGCATATGAAGCTAGTGCCGGGATTACTCTCTGGGAAGGGGATCTCCCGCCACGACCACAGGAAACCGTAATCGAAATATCCGCAGAATACAGTCAAGCGTATGCTTACGAATTTTCCGGAGTATCCGTGAACGCTCACTTTGGTGTGTCAGGCTTCAACCTAGAATAAACAAAAGGAGAACACATATGACATGCGCAAAACTCATGGACAATATATTGGAATCCTCCCCTGAACGCACGGGCACATGTGAAAGAGACTCCTCCGAGCTTTCAGAGCGCAAAAAACAGCGGAGCGCGGAGGTCAACGCACTACGCGATACCAAGCTTTCAGGCTATTTTATCTACGACGGCGATATGTTCGACGCGCATAGTGAGGCTGTGATGAGCCTCCTTGTAGCCTCGCAAGATGCCGCCACGCGCTTGGCTGTAGGAGAGCGTTTTTATACAGAATGGACGCTCTACGATAATACTCGGCGTACTATGACGGGCGAGGATTTTTTGTGGGTTGTATCAGCACTCAGTGCATGGCGCAGTGCAGTGCACGAATACGCTGTGCTTTTGAAGGAATGCGTGTGTGGCTTTGAAAGCCTTGATGCTCTGGAGGAGTTTGATGTGACTGTGGGATGGCCTGTGTCTGAAGAGTTATAATTTAACAAAGAAGGGAACATATGCTCACAAGCGATATTTCAAAGGCTGTCTTTGAGGGCAATGGCGTAGCCACACACTTTCCCTTTGAATTTAGGGTGTGGGATAATACACAGCTCCGTGTGGAAATAACAACACCATACTTTAACGCGTATTTTGTGGATAATTGGACAGCGAGCATCACGGAAACGGGAGGTGTTGTCACCTATGTGCACGAGGGGGCGCCGCTGCCGGTGGGATATAAAATTTCTATCATTCGTGACATGCCATTTTTGCAAGAAACAGACCTTGTGAATGGCACACGCTTTGACCCGGAAGTTATGGAGACGCAGCTGGATAAGGCGACCGCAGAGCGGCAACAGCTCCGTGAGGCCGTCTCGCAAACGCTCAAACTGCCCTATGGCAGCAATCAAAACTCAGAGGATTTTATTCAAGGTCTGCTTGCAACAAAGGCTGACGCCATCATCTATGCAGAACGAGCAGGGCAGAGCGCGAAGAATGCGCAAGGCTATGCCGCCCAAGCCCAAACATGGGCAGAGGATGCACGCAAAGTGTCCGGCGTCTCAGGTGCGCAGGAGTACGCTCTTGAATTTGGACAAATGGGCACAGGCCTCAAGCGTTTTAGCGGTGATGCCAATGCGCAAGCATTAAAGAGTCCCGGTAATTATTATGCAAATATTACCGCGAACGGCGCTGTGAGCGGAGGGCAATTTATCCGTGTTTTGAACGTGGACAATGCAAAGGTCAGTCAAGTGGCCTTAACAGCGAGCAAGATGTTCTTCCGCACCATAGATTATGCCGCAGGCGCCCATGCATCGTGGAAGGAGCTGTTGACGAGTGTGCCTACGGCGACGACGAACAGCATTGCCCAAGCGCAGGCGGCGGCAAATACGGCACAGAGCACGGCAAATGCTGCGCGTACAAAGGCAGATGAAGCCATTGCCAAGGCCAATGAAGCCAAGCAGGATATTCAAAATTATTCGTATGGACTTCCCAATTATAATGCAGGGCAAAGCATTACAACGCAGGGCACCGGCTCTCTTGGCCTGTCCGCGCTTTTGGGGCGGGGTTTTGTGGCTCCGTCCGACGGCTTTATATTGGGAACTGTCGCGTTTAGAGCGCCTATTGGAAGATTTTTGCACGTGTTTCTGCGTCCGAATGCGCGATCAGAGGAAGGCGCAAGGGAGATGTATTATTTTGAAAACACGATGGCAACATATATGTTGCCTATAAAGCAGGGGATGGTTTTCGACTACATACGTGAAGATAATTTTGTCTCTTATCTGACTCACAGGACAACATTTTATCCGTCTCTGTGAGTACTTGAAAACGTTTTTTAGCAAAGGAGCACTGCAATGCATGACGATATAAGAGCAAAATTCAAGGCAACGCTTCGCGGTGAGTGGGTGGGCGGCGTCACATACAGCTTTTTTGATGCTGTGCTGTACAACGGCAATGTGTACTTTGCCTTGCGAAATAATAACAGCGCGCGTCCGGATGTGTCGCCTCATGATTGGATTTTGAGCATTGGCGAGGGGCCACGCGGCGAGCAGGGCATCCCCGGGGAACAAGGAGGAATAGGGGATAAGCCGCGCCATGAATGGGATGGCACATCCATCGCCTTTGAAAATCCCGATGGCAGCATGGGCGCTTTCGTGGATATTCAAGGCGAGAAGGGCAACACCGGCAGTCAAGGCGCGAAGGGAGAAAAGGGCGACAAAGGCGACACAGGCCCGCAAGGGCAACAAGGGCAGCAAGGCATTAAGGGCGAGAAGGGGGACACGGCGAGCATTTGCGTGCCTCCTCTCATTATATCGCCTCTGGCTGCGCTGCCCAACAGCAGCATCGCCGTCACTATTACCTTGGCACAAAACCATCATTACTTGTTGCCGCTGAAGGGCTTTTATCTTTCTGTTATTGGTGATGGCGATGCGTCCAACAACACAGAGCCTTTCTATATTCCCTCGCCCGGCGGATTGCCCTACGACTATACCTTTTCGCCCCACGGCTCCAAGGATGATGTCATACAAATACGCGCGGCCATTGTGGACATATTGGACAATGTTTCTAACTTCTCCGAGGCGGAAATATTGCTGACAGCTCCCATAGTTTTCCCGCCGCGCATTACATCACCGTCGCACTATGGCACAAATGTGGCGCATGCCTTTACCATGGAGATTACGGAAATTGAGAATGTCGCCGGCATCACGCCCATGGGCGTGGGAACGCATGTGCAAATTGCCACGGATGCGGCCTTCACGGACATAGTGTTCGATACCACAAGCAGCACAGAGTATAGCACACGCGTCGGAGTGACTGGTTTAGTGAGTTATACACAGTACTATGCACGGGCGCGTCATCGTGATGCTGTGTATGGGTGGAGCGCGTGGAGTGATGTGAGTATGTTTAAGACTGTCTATGAGGGCTATGTAAAAGCGAGCGGCGTTTGGGTAGCGCCTGAAAGTGGGACGATTGAAGTGCTGTTGGTAGGTGGCGGCGGTGGCGGCGGCGGGATGGAAAGGTTTGAAGATCCCGTTGTGAGGAATTGGACGAATGGTGGCAGAGGAGGACTTCTTGGTGGCTATGGCGGCATAGACAGCGAACAATATTCTGACTATCACGGCCCCGGTGGTGGTGCCGGAGGTATCATAAAGCTGACAACGACGGTGTCGAAGGGTGTCTCCTATCCGTGCATTGTTGGGAGGGGTGGTGGATTTGGAGAAGATGGGGGCGATACGAGCTTTAATGGTGTTATGGAGGGCGCGAGAATTGCGCAACGCGGT
>CAYJGA010000161.1:0-5027 GCA_964369255.1 uncultured Desulfovibrionaceae bacterium | reverse complement strand
ATCGGCATAGGGACTGTCCTTTTGCCAGCTTTTTACTGCCGCTAAGGACGCCGCCTCATGTAGTGTACGTTCAGGTATCTCTTGACCGCTAAAATGTCGCCGAATGACACAATGAGAACCAGGTCCGCCGTCTACATGTAGCCATAAATCTTGGGCATGAGCCGCGCGCAATACTGCGCCATTTCCTTTTGCATCCTTACCCCGCCAGATGATGAAGCCGTCAGAACTGCAAAAACCTTGTACACCACGAGGGAGATATGCTTGCTGTTTGCTCGTGTGGTGCCCCTGTTGTAATGCTTGTGCCTGTCGCATTCCGGATACTGCCGGAGTGGTTTCATGCGCGCCTGCGCGCGCAGCAAGAACACGCTGCTGCAAAGCATCACGTTGCCGGATGAGGGTAGATCGGCGCGACTGCAAAAATTCAAGTCCACGCTTACCCCGCCCTGCCTTATGAAAAAACGCCTGCATATTATCACGCAGCGTCAAGCGTGGGTCGAGCACGATGTGCTGAACAACTGCTTCTGCATCGTCTTCTAGGGGAGTAATTTCAAGAGATGCCTGCTTTGTATCCGGAGGGTATTGCCATAAAACATTTTGAAGGAGCAAAGCATTTCCGTGCATTTGCAACATGGCATTCAAGCGCTTTTCTTCTAAATCCAGCTTTTCAAGCAAACGCGTCAATCGTGCCATTTCTCGTTCATGAGGGAGCGCAGCCTTGTTACGCAAGCGCGCAGCAGCATTTCCTAAAACAATGGCATCACCGGTAAGAGATGTTGCTTCTAAGGGATTTTCAAATACGCGTTCGGAGCGTTCTTTCACAAGTTCGTGCGGCAATGGCCATGCTGACAGCTCTGCAGGCCCCTCGCCGTTTGAATAAACAAAAATATCGCCGCCGCCCATTTCTAAATCCATCAAGAGCGCTTGTTTATCAAGTAAATCCAAATATGGCAGTGTGCGGCGCAAAGCCGGTGTCATGATGGGCCATTGCCGCCAATTTTCCAGCGCATCGTCAATCAGGTGTGACTCTGGCCATGGGGTTTCGTAAATTTCGGCGTTATAAACTGGTTCCGGAACAGGGCACTTGCCCAAAACAAGCTGTATCCCTTCGCGCATATCCAATACAAGCCATGTTTCCGGCGTGTCGTATTCTGCATCTGTCAACGCAGTGGCGTGTGTGTGAAAAAGCAAGAAAATTTTACGCGCAAGCCAATCGGCTGTACACGACACAATGCGTCGCCCTGCACAGTATTTGCGATAGCGCATAATAAGAGCGGGGGGATGGGCAAGGGCGACGGGACGCTCTGCACTGATGTAGCAAAATGGGTTTTGTCGCCCTGACTTAAATACTAAATGACGTTTTTGTTTTTGCGCATAGACGGTTAATACTGTCACATGTTCAGCAGGCGAGTAAATTTTTTCTAAGCGTGCGCCCTGCAAGAGGGGGCATAGGTTGTCGCAAAGACGTCGAAAGACATGAGCGTCCATTTTTTTGCTCTCTTGTTGTATAGAAAAAATAAAGGAGAGCGGGTGTTTTATGGAAAACATCCCTCTCTCCCACATAATAGGCCAAATTGAACACGATAAATTTGTATTCTTGTCTATCGTGTAGGTAGTCTGTTATTCGCCACGCAAGTGCTCTTCTTCTTCTTGTCTACTCTTGCAAACAATGCACAAACGCGTCACTGGGCGTGCTTTCAAACGCGGGACGCCAATGTCGTCTCCACAATCTTCGCAAATTCCATAGGTGCCATCTTCCATACGCCCGAGCGCTGCATGGACTTTCCGAACAAGGCGGCGTTCGCGATCGCGAATGCGCAAGGTAAAAGAACGATCGGACTCAGCAGTGGCACGATCCGCCGGGTCTGCAAAAATTTCATTGCTGTCGGTAAGCTCTTCGATGGTGGAATCGGCCTTTGATTGTGCTTCATCCAACATCTCTTGCAAAAACTTACGAAAAAACTCTAAATCCTTCTGTTCCATGATGTCCTCCACACAAGAGAGCCTAGTCCCTTGTGTCTGGCTTTAGAAGCCATTTGGCAATAACTTCGGACTTTCTTTTTACGATATTTTACCTCTTTTGTAAAGGAAATGTTTTTTTTCACGACTATGTCCTTGAAAAATCTCAAAAATAAATAAAAAACAATACTTTACTTGATTGCCCGAGGGAGAAGCAAGACCAGAAGCATAAGGGGAATGAGGTAAAAAAAACAGACTTTCCTAAAAAAAATGAGAGCGCCACTCCGAATTGTCGCTTTTTTTACATAATATCTATACGCACCAAAGCCAAGTATAAGAAAAAAGATGACGGCTGAAACAAGGAGATTGATGGAAAGGATTGTATCAAGTCGACGCCAAAACACATAGAATGATAAAGCAAACACGTTCGTATCGTCAGTGTTTCGAGAAAAATGAGGCATACATGCGTAAAGCGTCACTAAGGGCAGGACGCAAAAATAAAAAGCTCTTTGAAAAATTGCGACTGTCCTTTCACGCAATTCTTCGGCTTTAAGATAATATTTATAAATGCAATATCCACTCAGAATTGCTAATATCAAATACGAAAAAAGCGCGCCAAAGGCGATGAAATCGCCGAGTCTGTTCCAAATTTGATGTAAATTAAATTCAAGCATAAGCCGCTTCTCCCATGTGAAAAGCTCCATACGGCGCAGGGTATGCATGGCGTATGGAGCTTTTTATGTCGTATATGTGTTAGAGCTGATATTCGCGCCCGGGGGTATCGAGGATGTAGCCACCGAGGCCTTCAAGTTTCCGCTTAAACTGCGCACTCTTGATTATTTCAAGGATTTTCTGCACCATGGGCGTTTCATACGCATACTCTGGAATGAGAAAATCATATCTTTCATTGCACACAGGAATAAAATCAAGGTCAAACATACGCGCCGCCGCGTAAATTCCCATGCCCACATCCGCAGAGCCGGAAGCAATTTGTGCGGCAATGGATGTATGCGTAAACTCCTCGTGGTCATACCCATAAATACGCGTGGCAGCAAGCCCTTTTTGCTTGTTGAGATAATCAAAAAGGATGCGCGTTCCTGAGCCTTTCTGACGATTGATGAAGCGTATTCCGTCATTATACAAGTCTTGAAGCGTTTGGATATTCTTGGGGTTCCCCTTGGCAATCATAAAGCCTTGTTCGCGCCCTGTGACTTCTATAAGTCGCACACCTCCTTCAGGAAAATACTTTTTCACATAGGAGATGTTGTAGCTTCCGTCGCCTTCATCCAAGAGGTGAACGCCGGCAAGATGCGCTTCGCGGCGCTTGACTGCCATGACGCCGCCCATGGAGCCTGTATGCGACGAAATCATGTACAAATCTTTATCTGCCACATGCAACATATCAGACAGCTCATCGAGAAGGGGGTCGTGACTGCCAATGGCCACGAGAGAGCTGTCAATTTTTGTCATATCTTGCAGCAGCTCAATGGATACCACATCACCGGCTTTATAGCCCTCTACGCCTTGCGGGATGCGCAGCATGCCGTCCGCCTTCATAAAGGAAGAAACAACACCGCTGCCACGATTGAGGGGGGAGGCAATGTAGCGGCCTTCCACATAGCCCATACGCACGCGGATAAATTCTTCATACTTCACACCGGAAATGACCGGACGCGAAAGCACCGCTTCATGCTGCATAGGCTTGGGGAAGTATTGCTTGGAAAAATGCGCCAGTAATGGCTTCAAAATTTCTTCGATAACAATAATACCCGACACAGGATAACCCGGCACGCCCAAGATAACTTTATTATTTTTATAGCCGAGAATGGCGGGTTTACCCGGTTTAATGGCAATGCCATGATAAAGTACCTCACCAATTTCTTTCACTATATGCACAGTGTGGTCTTCTCTGCCTGCAGAAGAGCCTGCATTGATGATGACAATATGACACTCTTTTAAAGCCAATTCCACAGTTTCTTTAATGTCATTGAAGACATCCTTGCAAATGGGATACACCCTCGCTTCTGCACCCCAATTTTGCAGCATGCTCGAAAAAATGGAGGAGTTAAACTCTAAAATGTCGCCGGTTGTCGGGTTTTTTGTGGTTGGCGGAACGATTTCGTCGCCAGTGGGGATGATGCCCACAATGGCTTTTTGAAGCACGGGAACCTCAAGGACGCCCCCTGCCAACATAGAACCAATGGCGGCGGGCGTAATAGGCGTGTGAGAGGGGAGTATCATTTCCCCTTGGCAAATATCTTCGCCTATTTGACGCACATGCTGAAAAGGCGTCGCAGCACTGTGAATTTTCACAGCGCCGTCGTCAAGGTGAACAAGGTCTTCCACCATGATTACAGCGTCGTACTGGTCTGGCACAGGGTCGCCTGTGTCGATGACAAGGTAATCATCTTTCGCAATGGTGATAGGCGTTGTTTCTGTGGCGCCGAAGGTCATTTTTGCGTGGACGGCGATTCCGTCCATGGCGGCGGCGTTATAGTGCGGCGCACTTATGGCTGCATACACAGGATGCGCGCTGACTCTGTTGCACGCCTCAAACACAGGCACAATTTCTTCACCTGCCTCAAAGCCCTTGGCAATCATGGTGTTGCAATAATCTTCCACGGCCTTTTTCAGCGAAACATTGGTAAGGTATTGAAAGGACATATATATCTCCTAAAAAAGATAAAGTGTTACTTGAGAGTTTTTTGCGAAACCTTCGCAATCTTGGGGAATAATAAAGTAGCCATCTGCGCTGGCAAGCGTCGTTATAAGGCCAGATTTATTCCGTATAGGTTCTGCCATAAGGTCTTGCCCGGAGCGGTGCAATGTTGCCGGTACAAATTGGGTGCGCCCATGGTTTGCTACAACGGATTCTGTCAGTATGGCGTGTACGCTGGCCTCGTGGCATGCATGCCCGGTGATATGGGCAAAAAGTTTTTGTACGACGGTGAGCATGACGAAAAACACGGCGACAGGATGTCCCGGAAGGCCAAAGACAGGCTTTTGGCGCACCTTGCCCAATATGGTGGGCTTGCCCGGCTTCAAAGCAATCCCATGAAAGAGAAGCTCCC
>CAYJGA010000160.1:0-5029 GCA_964369255.1 uncultured Desulfovibrionaceae bacterium | reverse complement strand
CAAGAAAAAAATAAAAAACTTAAAAAAATAAAAAAAGCTTTCCCCAAACCCCTTCAAAAAAACAAAATACTATAAAGCCTTGCGCTTGCGCCACATATGCCCGAGAGAGAGCGCCACAAAAAGACCGCCGGCGATGCCATGATAGCGCGAATTTTTCAAAGAGGGCAGGAGGATGAAGGCCAGTGTTGCGGGGATAAGCGCACCCATGAGGCGCTTGTACTGCTTGTGGTTGGGAACTTTTTCCAGAGAAGAAAATGCAGATTGCAAACAACAACAGCGTGTGCTGGCTTGTGCTGCTTCGGGCTGTCCTAGGCCGAAGAGCGCGTCTGCTTGCTGAAGGAGCCCTTCCAGCGTCTCTATGTCTAATATGTTCGCGTCATAATGCACGAGAATAGAGCCTGTGCGTGGGTTTGACTCAAGAGACGTGACCCCGTCAAGATTTTGCAAAAATTCGTTGAGCTGTGCCACAAGGGACGTATCTTTCAAGAGTGCGTGACGCAGACGAATCCTCCCCTCCACAAAGGAGGCAATAAGATGTTCCATAGTATTAACCCTCTATTTTTTTGTGTTCATGGGATAAAAGCGGGCGCATAGCATTGGCTGTGACGCCGATAGTTGTTAAGTTGTGCAAAACGGCGGACAAGCCGGGACTCATGATGCCAAAGAGACTCAAACCCAAGAAGGCAGAGTTCAGACCCATGTTCCACGCAAAGTTCCCTTGGATACGTTTGAGTACACCTTGTCCAAGCATACGCGCTGTGACGAGAGATTGCAAGGAGCTTTGGAGAAGAACCACGTCCGCAACTTCGCGAGCAAGGTCGGTGCTGTCGCGCATACTCACGCCTACATCCGCAGTGGACAGCGCCGGCGCGTCGTTGACGCCGTCGCCAACCATAATAACACGGGCGCCCTCTGCTTGCAGCCTTTGAATGACAGCGGCCTTGTCGACGGGCAGCACTTCGGCATAATATTCGGTGACACCAAGCTGTGCGGCGATGTTTTTTGCCGTGCGCGCGTCGTCCCCTGTGAGCATCACAACCCGCTTAATGCCACTGTTGCGAAGCTCTTCGATGACAGCCTTTGCTTCCGGACGCAGTGTGTCCTCAATACCAATGATGCCGGCAAGTTCGTCGCCCACCACTAAGTAGAGTATGGAATAACCTTCTGCCGCGAGGGCGTCTGCTTCCGCTTGCAATGGTTCCAGAGAAATATTTTCATCATCGTGGATGTAGTGACGGCTGCCAAGGAGGACGCGCTTGTCATGCCACTTACTCACGATGCCGTGCGCAACGACATATTCTACTTCGCTGTGCTCTTCGCGGTGCGCAAGTTCTTGCTCATCCGCAGCTTGCGTGATTGCCCGTGCCACGGGATGGGGGAAATGCTCTTCGAGGCAGGCTGCAAGGCGCAAAATATCTTTTTCGGTAAACTCGCCACGCCCGATGACCTTGGCGACCTTGGGACGCGCTTCGGTGAGTGTGCCTGTTTTGTCGAAGACAACTGTATCGGCATGTGCCAGATTTTCCAAGAACACGCCGCCCTTTACGAGTACGCCGTTACTTGCCCCTTCCCGCATGGCTGCCAAGATGGCGAGGGGTGTGGCAAGACGCAAGGCGCAGGAATAATCCACAAGCAGGACAGACGCCGCCCGCGCAGGGTCGCGCGTAATAAAGTAGACAAGGCCTGCCAAGGCAAAGGTGAAGGGCACAGCCATGTCTGCCATGCGCAGAGCCTTGCCTTCGATAGACGCCTTGAGCGCTTGAGAGTCTTCAATGAAGTCAACAATTTTTTGCAGACGCGTGTCTGTGCCGATATGCGTGGGGCGCACAAGAATGCTGCCCTCTTCCACCACAGTGCCCGCAAAAACGGCGCCGCCCTTGCGGCGCAAAACGCCTTCTGGCTCTCCTGTCATGGAGGATTGGTTAACAATGGCCTCGCCTTCCTCCACAACGCCGTCCACGACAATGGCGCTGCCGGAGCGCACGATGATAAGGTCGTCGGTGGTGATTTCGCACAAGGGCACGCAAATATCCCCGTCAGGACGGCGCACCCACACAGTGTCAATGTCCAAACTCAAACTTTCCGCAAGGCTTGCGCGGGAGGCTTGACGCGTCCAGTGCTCTAAGGCTTCGCCCATGCCAAGTAAGAAGGTGAGGAGGCTGACAGTGCGAAAATCTGCCCGTAAAAGGGAAATGACGATGGCTGTTGCGTCGAGCACATCCACATTGAGCTTGCCTTGCAAAAGGGCTTTGAGCCCTGTGATAATGTGGGGCAGTGCTTTTTTTGCGCTTGAGAGGATGCGTAAGGGCATGGGCAGCAGGGGGCGGATGAAGATGAAGCGTAGCACAGGCCACACAAAAAGCTTCATGGCGCCGCTGAGCTGTGTTTTGGGGACAGCGCCTTGCGCATCTATACGCACAGGCTTTGAGAGGCTACAGGTGGCGAGTGAGCTGTGCGCTGTGGTGAAGGGGAGCACATCAAAAATACGCGCGCGCGCGTCAGTGTCTGCGTACCACAAGAGAAAGCTGCCGGTGCGTGGGTTCATATCCAAGAGCGTCACGCCATCAAGGGCTGTGAGGCGCTCTGCGAATGTATGCGCCGTGCGCTTGCTGAGTATTCCTGTGGAACGCGCACGCAATCTTCCACCAAGTCCTTGTATTTCGTGAATAACAGTAAATTGCATACGCGTTCCTTTCATGTATTAAACCTCTTTAGCCTTCTTGCTGCTCGCGGCGCTTTTCCGAAGAATGCTGCGCTTCTGCCACAAGGTCTTCCATATTCTCTTTCAATGTTTCTACCTTGCCAAGAACTGCGTCCTTCACGTCCATGCCACGACTTAAAATATCAGCCGCAACAGGACGCAAGCCGTCTTTGTTGGCGAGGCTTGATGTCACAAGCGCGCCTACAGCGGCGCCGCCTAAGAATATCAGTCCATAACGTAAAAGCCCGTACATAAATTCTCCTTTCGTTGATGTTGTGACGTACACATGTCGTTGTATAACAGAAAACAATATAAAATGCAAATGAAAATCAGTATCTCTTTTATGTCGCCGTGCTGAATTCCAATTTTGCAGGGAAGGCATTGAAAACATAGATGTAAAAAAATTTACTTACGCTGCATTTTTTTGAGCGGATAAGGGTGCAGTAAGTTTTCTAAAAAACTTTCTAACGACACATAAAAAAAGTCAAGAATATTTTGTGTTCTACGTCATTTCGACAGGCGCCATTTTCATTGAAATTTGCTTTAAATCGAGAAAATCATTATAAGTAGAGTGTGTTAGGGTGTTTGTCATGTGCCTCTTGTATGCTTTGACACTGGACATACGACATGATAAACGCTCTTGCTTGGCAGATATTTTTGAAGGATTAAGTATACTATGCTACAAAAAGAAAACTTGCCCATTGGCGTCTTTGACTCGGGCGTTGGTGGTTTGACAGTATTAAGGGCAGTTCACGAGTGTGTTCCCAAGGAAAATGTCTTATACTTGGGGGACACTGCGCGCTTACCCTATGGCACCAAGAGCCAGCAAACCATTGCCCACTATGCCTTACAAGCGGCGGGGAAATTGGTGGAGCGAGGCATTAAAATGTTGGTTGTGGCTTGTAATACAGCCACGGCGGCGGCGTTGCCGGCCTTACAGGAGGCCTTTGCTCCGGTGCCCGTCCTCGGTGTGATTGAGCCGGGAGCGGCGGCGGCTTTTGCAGCGACGCGCAATGGACACATCGCCGTTATTGCCACTGAGAGCACCATTGCGGGCGGCGCGTATCAGCAAGCCATTGACGCGCTGTGCGGACAGAGGTCTGTGCATGTGACGGCGAAGGCGTGTACGCTCTTTGTACCCTTGGCGGAAGAAGGCTGGGTGGAAGGTTCGCTTGTGGAGGGCGTTGTGGCGCGTTACCTTGCGGATGTGTTCGCGCCTGTATCGCCTTTCAGCACGCTCGGCGCGCCTGACACGCTCCTTCTTGGATGCACACACTTCCCGCCCTTGCGCAACGCCCTTGCGGCGGTGGTCGGTCGTCATGTGTCCATTGTGGACTCCGCCGCAACAACGGCGCTGGCTGTGAAGGACGCACTGACCGCCAGTCAGCTTGAGTGTACACACGAGCACGAGCAGGGGACATGTCATTTTATGACGACTGACCATGTGGAGCGTTTTGCGCGTGTGGGGAGTCTTTTTTGGGGGCAGACGCTGCAAGGCGACGCCATTGAACATGTGGACTTATAATGAAGAAAGGAACAGTTTGTGATTTATACTCCTCTTGCTTTGATTCCGGGGCCTGTGCGCGTACCTGCCTTCGTGCGTGAAGTGCTTGCTCGCGATATGAGCGGCGGACAGCGTGAAGAAGACTTTGTCCCCTTGTATCACGCCACATCAAGATTGCTCGCCACATGCATGGAAACAGAGCACGATGTTGTTATTATGACGGGCGAAGGCATGCTGGCGCTGTGGGCCGGTCTCAAGAGTTGTCTTGCGGTCGGTGATAGGGTGCTGTCCATTGCGAATGGTGTTTTTGGCGATGGCATCGGCGACATGGCTGCCGGACTTGGCTGTGAAGTGCGCAAAATCACGGCGCCCTTCAATAGCACTGTGGCTGATTTGGCAGAAATTGAGCGTGTCATCGCAGAATTTAAGCCTCATATGATTACAGCTGTGCATTGTGAGACGCCATCCGGCACCCTCAATCCCTTAGACGGCGTCGGCGCTTTGAAAAAGAAATACAATGTGCCCTTGTTCTATGTGGACGCGGTGTCGAGCATTGGCGGTGCGCCTGTGTGCATGGACGCGTGGAACATCGACCTTTTGCTGGGTGGTTCACAAAAATGCCTTTCTGCGCCGCCAAACCTCAGCTTTGTGGGTGTCAGCCCTGCGGCGTGGGAGCGTGCTGCGCAAGTGAACTATGCGGGTTACGACGCCCTTTTGCCGTGGAAGGATATTCGCACCGGCGGCTTGGCTCCCTATACACCCTATTGGTCGGGCGTGGCGGCGCTGCATAGCGCCGTAGACGCCCTTTTGCATGAGGGTTTGGA
>CAYJGA010000159.1:0-5031 GCA_964369255.1 uncultured Desulfovibrionaceae bacterium | reverse complement strand
CATAGTACCTGCAAAATGCAAGCATAAATTTGAATGTTTTTTTGTTTCTTCTTTTTCTGTTGAAGTTTTTTTCTTGGGGGGAAACTTTTTTTCGAAAAAAAGCTTTCCCCCCTGCGCTGTTGCGTGAAAAACATGAGAGGTAATTGCCAAGTAACATATAAAACAACTCACAAGTCATCATTGACTTACTTGAAGCTTTGGCACACCCTCAAGAATATTTGACAAGCATTCTCACGCAGAGTTCGCGCAACCAGAATGGCGTCGTGCTCTCACTCAGTGCTCTTAATTTCGATGGCTGCATGTGGTCTCTTTGTCAAAAACAAGAGACTTACTGCCATCATTATATACTTTCACATTTCCAGTGATCTCTAATTCAAATTCATACTCAAGCGCCATTTTAAAACATTCCGCAAGTTCCTTATCCAATTCGGCAAGTTCACCCAAATAGAGAACTTGCTTCAAATTATCCGGCGCAGCCACCATAACAGCGTGCTCCAATCTCCCCTCCGGCTGGAGATAGGCATAGCCAAGAAAAGTTCCTTTTTGTGTTTGAGCCATGCTATCATTAGCACCAATCAAAAAAAGACCAAAACAGACGAGTAAGACAAGCAAGATTTTTTCTCTAAACATACATTCTCCTTTAGAATTACAAGTGCAACATCAGAAACACGATACCCTCACCGCATAAACTCTCTCTATAAAAGCCAAAGGAAGAGCAGTGCCAGTGTTTGCAAATGATTTTGCGACAATGACAGCCCTCCCTGCACCACTCAATGACAAAACTACTTTATCCCCTGCTTCTTTGCCGCAGCGATAAAATCCCTGAAAAGCGGGTGCGCCTTCATAGGGGTAGACTTAAACTCTGGGTGGAACTGACAGCCAAGGAACCACGGATGCTCAGGAACTTCAATAATCTCCACAAGCTCTCCGTCCGGCGATGTTCCACTAAAAATCATTCCCTTTTCACGCAATATATCAAGATATTCATTGTTAAACTCATAGCGATGACGATGGCGCTCCTGCACAAGCTCACTGCCATACGCGCGATGCGCGTGGGTGTCAGGAATAACAGCGCAGTCATAAGACCCAAGACGCATAGTGCCGCCCATGTCCGTATCCACATGGCGCCGCTCCACATTGCCCGTCGTGGGATTTATCCATTCACTCATCCAATAAATAACCTTATCCTTACAGGCCGCAGAAAATTCCTCAGAGTTCGCATCCGGAAGGTTTGCCACATGGCGCGCATATTCAATAACAGCGCACTGCATACCAAGGCAAATACCAAAGAAGGGGATAAGTTGCTCGCGCGCGTGTTTGATGGTCAAAATTTTCCCTTCTACGCCGCGATACCCAAAGCCGCCCGGAACAAGAATACCCTGACAGCCCGTAAGTGCTGTGGGCACTGTCTGAGGCGTCAGCTCCTCAGAGTTGACATAGCGCAAGTCCACGGACACATTGTTGGCAATGCCTGCGTGGATAAGTGCTTCATGGAGGCTTTTGTAAGCCTCTTTAAGCTCCACATACTTCCCGACGATGGCGATGGTCACGCTCCCCTTGGGGCTTTGGCAATCACTCACCAGCTTCTTCCAAGGGGCAAGGTTCGCATTGCGCGCCGGCAAGCGCAACATAATGGCCACTTTCTGGTCAAAGCCCTCTTCGTAAAATTTGAGGGGCACTTCATAAATATTTTGTACATCCACAGACGAGAACACAGCGTCCCTGTCCACATTACAGAACAAAGCGATTTTCTTCTTCAAATCTTGGTCAATGGGCTTCTCACATCGACACAGAATAATATCCGGTTGGATGCCAATGGACAACAGCTCTTTGACACTGTGTTGAGTGGGCTTTGTTTTATGTTCGCCGGCAGCATGCAAATAAGGCACCAGTGTCAAGTGGATATTTAAGCAATTATCGCGTCCGAGGTCTGAACGAAGCTGGCGGATGGCCTCAAAGAAGGGCAAGCCTTCAATATCGCCGACAGTGCCACCAATTTCAATGATTGCCACATCCGGCGCGTCCGGCCCTTCTGCCAAGGCTCGCACAGAATGTTTAATCTCATCAGTGATATGCGGAATAACTTGCACAGTGGCGCCAAGATACGCGCCGCGGCGCTCCTTAGCGATGACACGATTATAAATGGCACCGGACGTCGTATTATTGTGGCGCGACATGGGCACACCAAGATAGCGCTCATAGTGCCCAAGGTCGAGGTCAGTTTCTGCCCCGTCGTCTGTCACAAAGACTTCCCCATGTTGAAAGGGATTCATGGTGCCCGGATCAACATTGATATAGGGATCTAATTTTTGAATAGTGACAGACAAATTGCGCGTCTGTAAAAGAGCGCCTAAGGAAGCAGCCGCTAAACCCTTACCAAGGGAGGATAAAACGCCTCCCGTCACAAAAATAAATTTTGTCTTCATAAACCTTGCCCCGTGGATACACTAGATGTTGGGTGAATGCGCCTTCAAACGCTGCGCCTTTCTATACCCTTTTCACCACACAGAAGCAAACAAAAAAAAACCTCATAATATGTTGATTTTTTAAAATAACACATTCTGAGGATGAAAAAAATATCCTTACCAGCAAAGGTTTAGGCATCCTATGAGTGCATCGACGACGTAGATATTTTGCCTCATATGGGTCTTGTTTGTGTGCCTTTTCTGAAATTTGACTCACTTTGGGTACTTACCACAACTATTTGTTAAGACTTCCCATCCGAAAGCGCCAATTGTCTATCTAAACAGCCGTTTTTTTTGAAAGGGAGTTTGGGGGAAGACTTTTTTTTCCTAAAAAAAGTTTTCCCCCAAGAAAAAAAGAAGAAATAAGTTTTCCCCAAACCCCTTCCAAAAAAACAAATGAGAATGCCGTGGGTTTTGCCATGTTTCCGGACAACAGAGGACTTGCGTACAGCGCCTACTTCTGCTATGCTCTTTCGCCTGTGACAGCCAATGTCGCAAAAAAAAATCAGTCGGAGTATCAGCATGGCAAAAAAACCTTCCATGTCCCCGGAGGACGCCCGCACAGAAGCCTTAGGCACTGCGCTTTCCACCATCGAACGCAAATATGGCAAGGGTGCTGTCATGAAGCTATCGGACGATGCGCATGTGGCTATTCCTGTTATCCCAACAGGTTCTATCGGCCTTGACCTCGCTCTCGGCGTTGGCGGCATCCCCCGTGGACGTGTCACAGAAATCTATGGCCCAGAATCCTCGGGCAAGACCACTCTCACCCTCCACATCGTCGCAGAATGCCAAAAACGCGGCGGCACATGCGCCTTTGTAGACGCAGAACACGCCCTTGATGTGAGCTATGCGCGACGCCTTGGCGTCAACACCGATGAACTGCTCATCGCACAACCCGACTACGGCGAACAGGCGCTTGACATCGCTGATATGCTGGTACGCTCCGGCGCTGTTGACCTTGTGGTCATCGACTCCGTCGCCGCCCTCATCCCCCAAGCGGAACTGGAAGGGAATATGGGCGAGACACAAGTAGGCGGGCACGCACGCCTCATGTCGCACGCCCTGCGCAAACTCACAGGCACCATCCACAAATCTCGTACATCTGTGATTTTCATCAACCAAATTCGTATGAAAATCGGTGTCACGGGCTACGGAAGCCCGGAAACAACCACTGGCGGCAATGCACTGAAATTTTATTCCTCCGTGCGCCTTGATATTCGACGCATCCAAACACTCAAGGACAAAGAAGAATCCTTCGGCTCGAAGACACGAGTGAAGGTCGTCAAAAATAAGGTCGCACCACCTTTTCGCACTGCCACCTTCGACATCCTCTTCGGTCAAGGTATCTCCCGCTGCGGCGAACTGCTCGACATCGGCATTGAGGCCAAAATCGTCGATCAAAGCGGCTCATGGTTCGCCTTCGGCTCCGAAAAACTCGGGCAAGGACGCGAAAAAGTGCGCGCTCTCCTCGAAGAAAACGAAGACTTGCGCAACGCCATCGAAGCAAAAATCGTCGAACATCTTGGCATGAATCCCCAAGAATTTGTGCCCACAGCAGAAGAAATGGACGAAGGAACGGAAGATTTATAAAAAACACATCAGGAAGCACTGAGCGCATCAATCTCTGCCCTCTCACCAAGAAAACACGCTTCGACATGCACGCGGCATATTCACATGCATATGTGTTTCGCATCGTGAAGTTTGATGATGTGAGCAGGCAATAAGACAAGAAATCGGTGCTTCCATAAACTTTCCATAAAAAAGGTATACACATGCTGACTGCCAATGAAATACGCCGAAAATTCTTAGAATATTTCCATAAACAAGAACACGAAATTGTAAGCTCCTCACCGCTCATCCCGCGAAATGACGCAACTCTCCTCTTCACCAATGCAGGCATGGTGCAATTCAAAGACCTGTTCCTCGGCGAAGAAAAGCGCAGCTATGTGCGCGCAACCACCTCGCAAAAATGCCTGCGCGTGTCCGGCAAACACAACGACCTCGAAAACGTCGGCCGCACAGCACGACACCACACCTTCTTTGAAATGCTGGGCAACTTCTCCTTCGGCGATTATTTCAAAGACAAAGCCATCGAATTTGCGTGGACATTTGTCACACAAGAATTGCAACTCAACAAAGAACAACTCTTTGTCACTATATATAAGGATGACGAACAAGCCTTCGACTTGTGGCAAAGCGTAGCAGGCGTCCCCCCAGAACGCATTTTCCGCTTGGGCGAAAAAGACAACTTCTGGCTCATGGGCGACACAGGACCCTGCGGACCCTGCTCGGAAATATACTTCGACCAAGGCGAAGAAATGTCCTGCGGCCCTGGCTGCGGCATCGGCAAATGCGATTGCGACAGATACCTCGAAATCTGGAACCTCGTCTTTATGCAATACGACCAAGCCACCGATGGCACACGCACACCACTCCCCTGCCCCTCCATCGATACAGGCATGGGGCTTGAACGCATCGCCGCCGTCTGCCAAAACAAACGCTCCAACTTCGACTGCGACCTCTTTCAAGATATCATCCAATACGCCGCAGGCCTTGCAAATGT
>CAYJGA010000158.1:0-5042 GCA_964369255.1 uncultured Desulfovibrionaceae bacterium | reverse complement strand
GTTCCGACCGAAGCGCGGCTATATCCTCTTTCAGTTCCGACCGAAGCGCGGCTATTTCCTCTTTCAGCTCTGAACGTGCCTCATAAATATCTGCCTTTGTGGAAAATTGCTGTGTGTTGACAATGTCCAGCACAGCCTTTCTTTGCGCTGTGGCAACAGCTTCGGCTTGCCTTTGCGGCATTCCGGCTTCTTGGAGGGTCTTGCTGTACTCTAAGGTATCAAAAGCTAAGGCGTTCATATGTTCTCCCTCATGCGTAACATGACGCATTACATGACGTGTGATAGGGTGTCATGAAGAGTTTCACTCAATTTCATCTGATTTGTCAAGCCTCATACAGTGCAGTATTACAGAATGGACACGTCATTGTTACTTGAAAGAGGTTTGGGGGGAAACTTTTTTTAGAGGCTGTTTCTAAATAAATTTTTTTGTTTTTTGCCGCATCGCTTCAGAGGTTAAACGGACTATTTCATATAAAAAAACAAAACAAGCCTTCCCCCAAACCCCCTTCAAAAAAATCTCTTTATTTAGAAACAGCCCTTAACACGTCACATCGCCGATCCACTGCGTATAGGCGGTGAGAGCTTTCTCAATATCAAGAGCAATAATTTCAGGGACTTCGTAGGAATGCGTGCGACGGATGCATTGCTCAAGCGCGTCGTAGAGTGCCCAACGCGTTTTGAAGAGCACAAGAACTTCGTCCTTACGACAACGCTCTGCCTTCCATATGTACTGACTGTGGATGTCGAGCGTTTGTGCGCAGGAGGCAAGGCGCAGGTCAAGCACGGCGTCGATGCTGTGCTGTGCCTCTTCCTTTGTTGGATAGGTGGCAAGCGCCATACAAAAGCCGTGCTTTTCCATGAATACTATGAAAGACGCTGACTTTTTCCGCCGCGGGGCAAGTGCGCGTTGACGTATTCCTTGATTTGCTCAAGGTTTTCCACAAAAATATTAAAAAGATGCGGGTCGAAGCGTTCGCCCACTTCCGCCTTCATCATCTCGAGGACTTTGTCTTCCGGAAAGCCGGGACGATACGCGCGACTTGAAAGAAGCGTGTCGTAGACGTCTGCAATGGCGACAACGCGCGCTTCGATGGGAATTTGCTCGCCGCACAATCTGCGCGGATAGCCCGACCCATCCCACTTTTCATGATGGCAGCGTGCGATGGTTTCCGCCATTTGGATAACAGCATTGTGAGAGCCGGACAACATGCTTGCGCCGACTTCGACATGTTTTTTAATGGCGTCAAATTCCTCGTTAGTGAGGCTGTCCCCTTTGCGTAAGAGCGCGTCAGGCGTGGCAATTTCACCAATATCAAGGAGGGGAGCAGCGCATTTTATGGTGTCAATACGCGAAGCGTCCCAACCAAGCAGCTTGCCCATGGCAGCGCTTAAAGGGCCTATGCGATAGACGTAGCCGCCCATGTCTCCATCGCGGAAACGCAAGGCAGTGGAGAGGCGGTTGACGATTTCTTCTTGAGTTTTACGGATGAGAGCCGTTTGCTCGCGCACCATACTTTGGAGGTGGATGTTGACCTCCCTTTGCATGCGCTCGGCATTGATGACACGGTTGCCCACCTGGATGCGCATGTGCAACTCTGAACCGTCGAAGGGTTTGACCATGTAGTCATCCACGCCGCCTTCAGAAAAGCCCTCGAGCCTGTCGTTAAACTCTCCGCGTCCCGTGAGCAAGATAATATATATATAATGGTGCCCCGTACTATAGTCTCGCACACGCCGCGCAAGCTCCAGCCCGTCCATGACGGGCATGTTCCAGTCGGTGATGAGCATGTCAACGCCTTCTTTTGCGTTGATAATGGCGTGAAAGGCCTCGTCCCCGTGGGCGGTTTCGATGACATCATGCCCCCAGCGGCGCAAATGCCCCGCGAGGATGAGGCGCCCCATTTCTTGGTCTTCTGCAATGACAATACGCATGTGATCCTACTTTTCTAAAAATGCCAGCATAGCTTTTTGCAACAAGCCTGCGTGTTCTTCCAACAAGAGCATTTGTTGCGTCGCTTCTTGTATACGCTGAGGCAAGGCTTGCTCGCGCCCCATGGTTTCCAAGTGCAAGCACGATGCATACACCTCTGATTTTGCATAATAGCCTGTCAATCCCTTCAGGCCGTGGGCACTGGTGGTCAGCGTAGCATTATCGTTTTGAATGATAGCATGACGTATTTCCTTGAGCTGGTGTTGCAAGTCGCGCAGGTAAATCTTGATACCTTGCTCTGCAAGCTCTCTGTCCTCAGCGAAGGAACGCTCAAGGAAATCTGCATCTAATGGCGGCATGATACCAGAATTGTGAGACTTGTCAAGCAAGGACGGCGCAGCCGCAGCTTCGACAGGCTTTTTCGGACTGCCTACTTGCTTTGCTGCTATAAGGTCAAAGCGCTCAATAATAATGTTGATAACATCGTTGACACTGTTCATGGTGAGCGGCTTGGCGATATAGTCGTCCATTCCTGCTGCTATATAGGTTTCTCTGTCGCCCTTTAAGGCATTGGCTGTCATGGCAACCACAGGCATATGGGTGCCTTTGCCTTCCTTCTTTTCCTTTTCGCGGATGTGCTTGAGGGCTTGGAGGCCGTCCATGACGGGCATTTGAATGTCCATAAAGACAAGGTCAAAAGTCTCCCGCGAGACGACTTCAAGGGCTTGTTCGCCGTTGCCCACGACAATAATATCATGTCCAAGGTTGTGGAGCATACGCGTTGCCACAAGCTGGTTCATCTCCATATCTTCCACAAGCAAGATTTGCAGGGAGAGCTTGGACTGTTCCTGCGCTTCCTTTTTCTTTATTTCCTTAATACTGACACTCTCTTCCTGACTCACAGCAGTGGCCATGGCTTGCAGAAGGTCGGAGGGGCGCACGGGCTTTGAGAGCACATAGGTAAAGAGGTTGCTTGGCGTATCCTTTGCAAGCTCGCCGGATGAGAGCAAGATGACGGGAATATCCGCCAGCGAAGGTTCTCTTTTCAGAGCGCTCGCAAAGTCGACCCCGTCCTTTTCCGGCATTTGTAAGTCGGAAAGGATGAGGTTTATGGGGTCGTAGGAATTTGCAGCCACGCGCAGCAGACGCAGCGCCTCGTCGGCGCCGGCGCATTCGATGGGATTCATGCCCCATGAGCCGAGCTGTTCCAACATAATAGTGCGGTTTGTTTCGTTGTCGTCCACGACGAGCGTATGGAGTCCGCGTAAGATTTCGGTGGAGGCCATAATATTTGGCGGCGGCATGCTTTCTGTGAGGGGCATTTCAAGTTCAAAGAAGAAGGTGCTGCCCTTGTCCAGTGTGCTGTCAAGCTGTAAGCGTCCGCCCATAAGGTCCACGAGCTTATGGGAAATGGCAAGGCCAAGACCTGTGCCGCCGTATTTGCGCGTGGTGGAGGCGTCGGCCTGCTCAAAGGCGGAGAAGATACTGTCTTGCTTATCCTTTGCGATGCCAATACCCGTGTCTGTCACGGAGAAATGCAGACGGGTTGTGCCCTCTTCAACACTCACCACACGCACACCGACGATAATTTCGCCGTAGTCGGTGAATTTGATGGCATTGCCCACAAGGTTTAAGAGCACTTGGCGCAGGCGTAAGACGTCGCCCATGACAGCGCTAGGCACATGCGGGGAGATGTTTACAAGCATTTCCAATTTTTTCGGATAGGCGATGGGCGCAAGATTCTTCATGACATCAAAAACAGCGTCGCGCAGTGTGAAGGGCTGGCTTTCAATGTGCATCTTGCCGGCTTCAATCTTGGAGAAGTCCAAAATGTCGTTGAGGACGCTCAAGAGATTATTGCCCGCCGCCTTGATGGTGGCAGCCATGGACGATTGCTCATCGTCAAGCTCTGTGCGCAGGAGCAATTCCGTCATACCAAGGATGCCATTGAGCGGAGTGCGTACTTCGTGGCTGATATTTGCCAGAAATTCGCTCTTGCTTTGGCTTGCGCGCTCTGCCGCACGCATGGAGGCATGCTTTGCCTTTATTTCGTGTTGCAAGCGGTTTGTGAAGTGTCGCAGCTTGGCTTCTGCCGCATCGCGCTTGCGTATTTGCGCCTTCAAGCGTTTGCCGCCCCATATGAAGAAAATGGAACAGAGGATTGTCAGAAATACGGAGACGGCAAGCAGTTGCATGGATGTTTTGAACTTATCTGCGGCCAGTTCCTGCATGGGCACAGTGATGCTGATGCCGCCGCGCTGTTCGCCCACTTTATAGCCTTGATGCTGGTGGCAGGGCATGCAGCTTTGTTCCACATCGAGGGGTGCGATAAAGCGCATATAGCTTTCGCCGTCAATGGTAATCTCTTCCGAGATTTCTCTGAGGCCTTCCGCTCTTAATTTTTTGAGTGCCGCTTCTTCCCACGGGTCGGGCACATTCTTGGGTCGCAGAGGATTTAAGCTGATGATGCGACCGGTGACGCCATTGCCTTCGCGCTCAATATCATAAACAAGGCGATTCATATAGGCCGGATTGACCTTGGTAAGCTCTACGCCGCCGGGGCCCGGGATAACAAGGTCTTTTGGGGGGAGCCACGGGTTTGGTTGGACTCTTTCTGAAACAGGCACATAGAGGCTGCCCATGAGTGCGTTCCAGCGTCTGTAGACTATGTCCTTATTAAAGGCGATGCGTGCATGTTGGACGGCGGTGTCGCGCGCGGAGTGATATATGTCATAAAAAATAAAGGAGAGGGAGCCGCTGGCGACGAGAATAAGGAAAACAATAATAACACCTACATAGAGGTTGATTTGCTTTCTTTCTTCTGCGGAGCCTTGGGAAGGGTCGCGTTCTTGTGCGTGTTCGCTTGCGCTTGCGTCGGCGGTGTTACCTGCGACAGCAGTGTCTGCTTTTTGATTGCCTTCGATTTGATCGACTGCGGTTTGCAGGGCTTCAAGGGCTTTCTTTTCGGTATCTGGCATATTTTTTTTAATCCTACACTTTGAACCATAGGTTCAGAATGTTAATAAAATGCGTGCAATGACAAATGATTGTGGACGTACTGTATTGTCATAGGAGCGAAGGCGCTTGTCAAAACGTCTGGCAGAACGTCTGG
>CAYJGA010000157.1:0-5099 GCA_964369255.1 uncultured Desulfovibrionaceae bacterium | reverse complement strand
TAAACAAAAAAATAAAAAACAAAAAAAGCTTTCCCCCAAACCCCCTTCAAAAAAAATCTCTTTATTTAGAAACAGCCCCTAAAAAAAGTTTTCCCCACACCCCTTTCAAAAAAACAAAACTTTATTTTTTCAAAAGCGATTGCGCATATCGCTCCACAGGAGCAAACTCGTCGCGCAAATACGACACACTCAGCTCAGGCGCTTCACGCACACGAGAGGCGAACATGTCTTGAATATGTGGTGAAAATGGCGTCGCCGCAGGCTCCATGTGCATTATTTCCGCAATATCCGCGCGCGCCTTAGGCAGGGCTATGACCACAAAGTTCTGCACCGACGTGCGCGGAACATTCCTGTCCACAGCAAAAACATACAACTCAGGAAACACTTGCGCAAGTGCCCCATAAATACTGTGGAACATGGCGGCGTCCGCCCCCGAAAAAGCGGAAATAATATTCATGACAAGGGCGCCGTCATCATTCAAAGCACGCCGTAAAGCCTGCGCGGCCTCCACTGTCCCCATATGAAAGGGAACGGAATAATGGGAATTGAAGACGTCCGCAAAAACGAGGTCATATTTCTGTGTATTCGTATTCAAATAGCGGCGCGCATCTTCATGAAAAATGCGCATGCGCGGGTCATCTTTCAAGCCAAACGAGGCCTTTGCCACGCGCGTCATACCGGCGTCCAGCTCCACCACATCTACGCGCAAGGCGTCGCTGTCAAGGCCTCCGTGCCCTGCCAGCAGCCACTTGGGAATAGAATACCCGCCGCCGCCAAGCATGAGCACGTCGTGCGCCTTGGGAAAGAGCACTGTACCCAAGGCATAAAAGCGCGTATAATCAAAAAGCAATTCCCCACTGTCGTCAATATACATGCCCGATTGCGCATAGCCCGGGTCTGTCGCCATAAGGCGCATGGGGCGTCCGGCATTGTCACGCGCCTCCCACACGCGTATGCTGCTGTACGGCGTTTCCTCCGTAGGATACACGCCGAGCGCTGCAAGCGCGTCTTCTTGTGCGCTGTGAATAAAGGCCAGTACGGGCAGTGTCGCAAGGAGCATGAGCGACGCGAGCATGTGTTTCTTTTGCTCACGATATGCCAACAGGGACAATATTATCATAGACGCCGCCGTTCCCAATAAAATATGAGTACTTGCAAAAAAAGAAATAAGCACGAAGCCGCCCAAGAAGGTCCCTACAATGCTCCCTGTTGTGGATAAGGCATAGAGGCGCCCCACTGTGGCGCCGGATGTGGCAATATCTGCCAAGCGCAAACGGATAATATAGGGGGAAATCATGCCAAAGAGCACCGCAGGAAATGCAAAGAGCGCAATCGCCGCCGCCACCGCCGCCATATAGATATTGCCGATGGCGCTCGTCACAAGGCTGCCGACAAAGCTGTGACAGAGCGCAGTGAGCGCACAGCCCAAGCCCGCACCCGCAAGGATACGGGAAAGCATACGCGGAGAAAGGTTTTTGTCCGCTAAGCGACCGCCTAAAAAAGCGCCCACAGCAAGGCACGCAAGCACAACGCCTATGAGGCTTGTCCATACCACGACGGACGTCCCCAAGTAAGGCGCCATAACCCGCGCCCCCACCATCTCAAGCACCATAATAAGGGCGCCACTGGCAAAAATAATAAGTTCGAGCATGTTGTCATCAATGTGTATGTAAGATGTTCCTATGAAGAGAGGGGAAATCCTTGTTTACACAAAAATTTCCCCTCTCTATAAATTCACCATGGGCAAGAATAGCCACTCACCCCTTGACAATGACCTTATTCACGACGCCAAGCAGAATTTTAGCGGTGTATTTCGCATCAAAACGCGCCTTGTCTTGCGCCAAAATCTTTGCCGCTTCTTCAAGATCCATGGGCTTTGAATGTGGTCGTTCCGCAATCATGGCAGAAAAGCTGTCTGCCACAGCCACAAGGCGACCCAATTCACTGATTTGTGTGCCCTTCGTTTTTTGTGGATACCCGGAACCATCCATTCGTTCATGGTGCTCCATGGTACACATGGCAAGTTCCGCAAAGGCAAGGTCAAGCTTTTGCATAATCCTATAGCCTAGCAAGGGGTGCATGTTGACCTTTTCGCGTTCCTCACCAGACAATTCCTTCCGCTTCGTCACGATAATCTGCGGAATTTTTGTCATGCCCATATCATGTAACAACAATGCAAGCGCCACACGGTCAAAAGTACGACGCGGCGCGTCATCCGGCGCTGTTTCGCGCCATAACCATAGACCAATGGCCATTGTATTGAAAGCATGGTTTGCTAAAGTGTACGCAGATTGCATGCGACGGAGGAAATATCTGATTCGGTGTTTATCCTGCCACAGCCATTCCGTCACCACCATAAGTGAGGTGTATATGGGGTCAAAACTGATTTTCACAGGATTACTGGCAAAATCATCAAAATTTTTCAAAAGAGCGCGCACGCATATATCAGCTACTTCCGCCTCCTTCAAATTTGCATCTTGGAGCACAAGGTCAAGTTGCTTGACCATATGCTCAGAATAAATCGGCAAATCCGAACGAGACACAAAGAGCAGACCAAGGCGACACAAGTCTCTGATCTCTTCCACTTGTTCATTGGTCAGACGCTGCCCCTTGCGGCTATACGGAGCAAGAACAAGTATGTCTTCCTGAAAGGCAAATAAGTCTAAAGGAAGACGATACTTGGGAAAGGATCCGAGCACTTCCGCGCTGATCTGATAATAATTTTCGGAAATATTATCACGAACATTAGAAGAGCTTTTTCTTGCCATAATTACTTCCAGTATACTTTCACAAGGTTTGTACCACGAGAGCGGCTGCCCTTTTGAGGCTGACCCGCCGTAATAACAATGCGCTCCTCAGGATGGAACTTTGCATTATTTGCAATGAAGTTCTCTGCGCGCGTCGTATGGCCTTCTGAGTCCGACGGATTCACAAGGAGAATAGGCGTGACCCCCCATGAGAAATTGAGCGCCTTGGCTGCTTCCGGTTCCGGTGTCAAACCATAGATTTGCTGCGGCGGACGGCACGCGGCAATCTGACGCGCTGACGACCCGCTCATGCTGTGTGAAACAATGGCTACAGCATCAGCTTTTTCAGCCAACAAGCAGGACGAATATGCTAAAAACTCATTGATGCCCTTGCTGCTCTCAGGTTCCTTCAGCTCGTGGCGCTCCAAGAGCACCTTCTCAGCCTGCCGCGTAATTTCACGCATATACTCTACAGTCTCCACGGGGAAATTGCCCATGGCTGTTTCTTCGGAGAGCATAACGCAGTCGGCGCCGTCAAGCACAGCATTGGCAACGTCTGTTGTTTCCGCACGCGTTGGCACGGGGCTGTTCACCATGGAAAGCAGCATTTGCGTTGCCACGATAACCGGCTTTGCGGCCTTGTTGCATTCGCGAATAATGCGCTTTTGGATGGCTGGAAGCATGGGCAGAGGGCATTCCACGCCCAAGTCGCCGCGGGCAACCATCACAATGTCTGCCTCGCGCAATATTTCGTCCAATCTGTCCACAGCTCCCTGACGCTCAAGCTTCACAACGACAGGAAGACTCTTGCCCGCAGCCAAAATAATGTTTTTCGCTTCGACAACGTCCTCAGGCGTTTGCACATAGGACAAAGCCACTGCATCAATACCAAGAATGAGACCTTGCGCCAAGTCCTTGCGGTCTTTTTCTGTGAGCGCGGCCACCTTTGTAGCTTTGCCGGGCAAAGCAAGGCCTTTGCGCGATGTCACAATGCCAGAGTTATTGGCTTGCAAGACCACGAGACCGTCTTCGCGGCGACGCTCCACATGGAATTGCAGGCCACCGTCAGCGAGCACAAGACGGTCGTCCTTCACGAGGCTGTCCATAATCACTTGATGGTCGAAGGGCAGATAGGGCATCTCGTCTGTATACTTATCGGAAGGCCCGAGCAAAAGCTCCATATCCTTTTCCACCGAGATACTCCCCTCACCCTGCAAGGTTCCAAGGCGAATTTTGGGGCCTGAAAGGTCTTGCATAATGGTCAAAGGAATTTTCAGCTCATTTTCTACTTGACGGATGGTGCTGATAATATCCACAAACATGGAGGCGTCACCATGGGAAAAATTCAATCGAAAAATACGCGCTCCAGCCAAGGCCAAGGCCGTCAGCTTTTCTTTTGAATTTGATGCAGGGCCAACAGTGGCAACAATCTTAGTTTTCATAATAGCAATTCCCAATTATTTTTTGAGTGAAGAACATTGTCTGTGAGCGCGTTCCGTCATCGTCGGCGAATCCATGCCACAACATTATAAAGCAGCACATCAGCCATGAAAAAGCTCAGTATGTAAAAGCTCCATGGGGCAAAGCTCAGTATGAACAAAGCTCTGTGTGAAGTGCCACTCATCCCATACAACAAAACTGAACGCTTGAACAGCAAAAAAAGTGTGTCAAAAAAAATTCTCTCGACTTTACCGCGTCCTTGGGCTTTTCTGTACACACAGCAAGAAAATTTTGTCCAGATATTTTTTTCAGAAAAATTTTGAAAATCTAAAATTCGTGCTTGACACTTTGCGAGGACTTGCTTATTAACAGTCATTCGCAATAACAACAACGCTCGCACCTTATGGCGAAGCGCATTTTTGTACAATACAACTTTTACCCTTCCAAGGAGAAGACCATGTCTAAGACTCATGACAATTTGATGGCAGCATTCGCAGGTGAATCCCAAGCTAACCGTAAGTACACAGCATTTGCAGAAGCAGCAGACAAGGAAGGCTTGCCACAAGTAGCAAAGCTTTTCCGCGCTGCCGCCATGGCCGAAACCATTCACGCCTTGGCACACTTCCGCATGGCCGGTCATGTGGGCACCACCGAAGAAAATCTGAAGGCCGCCATCGAAGGTGAAAGTTACGAGTTTACCAAGATGTACCCTGAAATGATTAAGGATGCACAAGACGAAGGCAATAACGCCGCAGCAAAGCACCTTTCCCACGTCAACGCCGTAGAAGAAGTCCACGCGAACCTCTACAAAAAGGCTTTGGAAAATCCTTCCGCTCTGGAAGATGTTGACTACTATCTCTGCAAGGTCTGTGGTTACACCCATGAAGGCGAATGTGAGAGCTGTCCCGTCTG
>CAYJGA010000156.1:0-5102 GCA_964369255.1 uncultured Desulfovibrionaceae bacterium | reverse complement strand
GCGTGCTTGACAGTCTGAGGACTGTAGCCTTGTGCTGTCATACTCGCAATGAGGCAATCAATATCATGGGGAGTAATGAGGTGCAAAAATTTATGCCCCAAAGATGGATGCAGGTGTTTATATACAACAACGCTTGTATTAGGGCTTTTCGTGCTCGGCAGGTGGTCGCGTGCATATATATCCCATGCGCCAGCAAAAGTAAGTTGCTTATTTTGCGAGGGAGTATTGCGCAAATCGCGCATTTTCTCAGCACGCATGGCACTGGCCATCTGCGCAGTCACACCTTCACTTACCCAACCGGCCTTCTGCCAGACTTTCTTGCCGTCTGTATTTTTGTAGGTTATATCAAAGCACACGTCTTGACGTCCAAGGTGCCGTCTTGTACCGTGCTTGCGCTGGTACACGCCCGTGAATTTTGTGCGTTCTCTCATGTTGATACCTTGCTACCCTCTTGCTACCCAAAATCGGTTTTTGCTACCCCTTTGCTACCCTACCTCGTGCTTGTATATGCGACACTGTTACAAGCAAGCCGTCTTTATGTAAAGCAAAATGACATGCAAAGTACATATGTTTTTTTCAGTGATAATGGTACTGTTGGCCTCCGGAGCCAAAGGCCGCAGGTTCGATTCCTGCCGGGCGCGCCAAAAAAACCAAATACTTACAGGGCTTAAAGCCGAAAGACATCATAAGGGGAGTTATGCAAAATACCTTGCATTTCTCCCCTTTTCTTTGTATTTTTGCCTTGCGTGCGGATACGGATGCGGAAAAAACTTTCCCCCCTTGCGGAACATCTCTCTCTGTTTAGTTGATACAGGAACAGGTTATGTGCACAGTGTAGAAAGAACACAGGCCAATTTCACGACATCGTAAAACATCTGAACTTACTCGCGAAGATGACCATGTTGTCTATGGGGATTCAGGATATATCGCTATCGAAAACGTGAGGAGATTGTGGATGCTGAACATTTTTCCAGCATAACATATCAAGTCAATGGTCGCCGGAAAAGTGTTCAGAATGGAGAGGGTTTCAGTCCTAACTGGGAACGAGAGATTGAGCGCATGAAATAATCTGTTCGCAGCAGAGTTGACCGTCTGTTTCTCATAGTCAAGAAGAACTTTGGCTTTACAAAAACAGTGTCCCGTGGCATTGCGAAAAACACCCACCCCCCTTTTTACGCTGTTTGCGAGTGCCAATTTGTTGATGTACGCTCGTTCTGTCAGGCCATTGCGGCCTGCCTAGGGAAACGTGCGTCGAAAAATCAAGAAAAATAGGAAAAATTGATGAAAATGGCATTTTGTAAGTTCTCAAAAAAAGGTTTTCTTGCCTTGGATTTCATTTTTTTTAATTTTTGTTCTTTTGCGGTTGTCAGGAGTGATTAAATCAGCGCTTCTTTGGATGTGGGCTTTGAGTGTAAAAAAAGCGTGATGCCGATATAGGACTTATAATACTTCTAACTTGTAGGATTTACCTATGCCTTCCTTTTCTCTTCCTCTCTCGTTTTCTGTTGCTTTGCAGTGCTATGCACGTACATTCTTTGTAGGGGCTGCTGTAACGACGCGAGGAATGCAGCATCTGGGTTTTTTGTTTGCTCTTGACCCTGCTCTCGTGCTTTTGCATAAGGATGCGAAAAGTTTGCAGGAAGCGCGTGAGCGCGCCCTCCCTCATTGCAATTCTCATACGCTGATGATGCCATTGCTTGTGGGGTTGGTGGTGCATTTGGAGGCGCTGATTGCGAAGAAAATATTGTCGGAGGAGCAGGCGCAAGGGCTTGTGCAGACGACATTTTCAACACTCTCTGCCCTTGGTGACGCTTTTTTTGGTGGAAGCATCCTGACATTGTGGGCATTATTTTCAGCTTTGTGTGTTATGTGTGATGTTGGATGGCTGGCGATTTTATGGACATGCTTTCTGTTGCTCTCCATGCAAATTTTTCGTATCATGACGTTCTTCATGGCACTGCAACAGGGACTTGCAGTGCTGGGTCGTGTGCGCGCGTGGAACTTGATAAATTGGAGCCAGCGCATGAAAGTTGTGAACGCAGTGCTTGTGGCATGTATGCTTTATGGTGTAACATCCGGTGTGACTTTTTCTTCTGTGCCTTTGTGGGTGAGTGTGCTGTGGCTTTCGTGCGGTGCGTTCTTGGTAGCGTTTTGTCGAGTTCCTCGCCTTTTGTTGGTGATTTTTATGGCCTCAGCCTTGTGTTTTTCTTGGTATTCCCCTTTTATTGTGTAAGAGGTGTTCCATGCAACAAGATATTACCGAAACGGATCGTGGTTTGTGCTTACAAGTACTTGTGCATTCGCCCTTGGGGTTCCATGCACGCCCTGCCGCACGGCTTGCCCAAGAAATAGAACATTTTGCAGCAGATATAAAGGTGCATTGTGAACACAATAGCGCCGATGCACGCAGTGTCCTTGATATGCTCACCCTTGGCGCCGTGAACGGCAGTGAGCTTTTTTTCTATGCCAAGGGGAAGGACGCACACAGATGCTTGACTCATATTGCGGAACTTTTCTTCAACGAATTTAAAGGATAATCATGGCACGTTCACTTCTCTACGGCACCCCCGTTGCCGCCGGTATAGCCATTGGTAAGGCGGTGCGTCCGCAACATACGAGCGCTATCGAAGAATATTTTATTTCACCGGAAGAAATTGGCATCGAGGTGGAGAAGCTCCACGAGGCCATGAAGTGCGTCAGCGCGGACCTGCAAAAAGCTAAGGAAAATATTGCAAAAAACCTTGCAGAACACAGTGCACTTATTCAGACTCATATTATGATTAGCCGCGACCCTCGCCTTTTAGGCGAGGCTACGGATTGTGTGCGCACACAGCGGCTGTGCGCACCATGGGCGTTGCAGAAGACTATCGACGCCCTCTGTGCGGCGTTTTTAGACATTGACGACCCGTATTTACGTGAACGCGCCCTTGATTTGCGAGCTGTGGGCGTGCGCTTGCAGTGCCATCTTGCGGGCAAGAGTTACGACCCTCTTGAGGGCAGCGCGCAGGCTCCGCGTATTCATATGGCGGAAGATTTGTCGCCTGTGGACGCTTTGCACTTGCCCGTGGACAGCATGCTTGCTCTTGTGATGGCAGAAGGCGGGCCCACGTCCCATACGGCTATCCTCGCGCGCTCATTGCATATTCCCGCCATGGTGGGTGTGACAGGTATATTGGAGGCGGTGGAAGAGAACGAGCTCATCATTGTGGACGCTCTGAATGGCTGTGTCTATATTGGCCCTGATGAGCAGGAATTGGCGCATTTTTCGCAGAAGCAAGTGGAATATGGTCAATGGGAAGCAAGTGTGGGTAAGAGCGCTTTTTTGCCTGCGGAAACGCTTGACAGTGTGCCTGTGGAGGTTTATGCTAATGTTGGCAATGCGTCCGAGCTTGACGGACTTGGCACATTTGGGGCAGAGGGGATTGGCCTGTATCGTACAGAATATGCTTATTTACGCAGTCGCAACTTGCCTACAGAAGACCAGCTTTATACAGAATATGCTACTGTCGCCAAGAAAGTACACCCGCAGCGTGTTGTGTTCCGAACGCTTGATGTGGGCGCGGACAAGATGCTTCATTCGCAGATGGCGTTAAAGGAGCAAAACCCTGCATTGGGTTTGCGAGCTATCCGTTTTTGCATGCGTCATAAAAACCTTCTGCGCACGCAATTACGAGCCCTGTTGCGCGCGGCTTTGCACGGAAATGTATCCATTATTTTGCCCATGGTGACGTGTTTTGAGGAGTTGCAGTCTGTTAAAAGCCTTATTGGCGAAGTGCAGCAGAATTTGAGCGCACAGGGCATTGAGTACGCTTCCCATGTGCCTGTGGGGATTATGATTGAAGTGCCTGCTGCTGTTTTGATTGCGGACACCTTGGCGAAGCATTGTGATTTTTTGAGCATTGGAACGAACGACCTTGTGCACTATCTGCTTGCTATTGACAGGGGCAATAAGCATGTGGCTTATTTACATCAGCCTTTGCATCCTGCGGTGACGCGTTCTATTAAGCGAGTTATTGACTGTGCTCGCCGTGAAGGAATAGAAGTGAGTGTGTGTGGCGAAATGGTTGCCGACCCTCATTGCCTTGCCATGCTGCTTGGAATGGGTGTAGATGTTGTGTCAGCGACGCCTCAGGCTATTCCTGGGATTAAGCATTTGATACGTCATTTGAAGGTAGATCAATGTTCTTCTATGGCGCATTCCATGCTTATGAGTTCTGATATGGCGGCCTGTCGTCATATCGTGACGGATACTTTGGCACAGAGTTTGCGGGATGATTTGGAATTTTACACGACAATCATCCATTAACAGGCAGTGAAGTACATAAAAACACGAGACGATGCGAGAGTGTTGTCGGATGAGAGCGAAGTAGTATATGGCAAAAAAAACATCTCCCTCTACCATCGCTAGTAATAAAAAAGCGCGTCATTTGTATGAGTTGCAGGATTTTTTTGAGGCGGGGATTAGTTTGCAGGGTCCAGAAGTAAAGAGTTTGCGCCTTGGCAAGGTGAGCTTTATGGACAGTTACGTGGATATTAAAAATCACGAGGCATACCTTGTGGGTTTGCATATTGCGCCGTATGAAAACGCGGGCTATATGGTACAAAACCCCACGCGTGACAGGAAGCTCTTGCTTCATGCGCGAGAAATTCATGTTCTTGCCATGCAACGTGAGCAGAAAGGGCTTACGATAGTTCCTGTGAAGCTTTATTTTAAGCATGGGAAGGTGAAGGTGGAGATTGCTGTGGGACGCGGTAAGAAGTTGCATGACCATCGTGAGAGCCTCAAGCGTCGCGCCGAAGAGCGCGATATGCAACGAGAGATGGCGTAGCTGACTGGTTGATAAGCATATGGGCGTGTCTTGATTGTAGTGCGCCTCTTTATCAGGTATTTTTGGATGAGGCGATGAGATTTGCATGTTAGCTTTGAATGTGCATTGTGTTCCTTGGAGACATTTTGTCTTTTTATTGCGCGAAGAATAGTGTTTTTCAAGTTATATTGGAATGATAAGATAAAATAAAATTTCCCATTGATTTTTCCTTGACAATGAAGGAGAACTAGGGCACAAAACACCTCGAGCCAACTTAGCTCAGATGGTAGAGCA
>CAYJGA010000155.1:0-5104 GCA_964369255.1 uncultured Desulfovibrionaceae bacterium | reverse complement strand
TCACTGTATTGTTTCGTTTTCAGAAGACACCATCCTTGGGTATAGGTGCATCGAGTTGGAGAGAATAAGGGATAAGATTATTTTTAGCAAGCTTTTTTTGGTGTTTTTTTATGATTTTTTTCTTGAGAGAAAATTTTTTTGGATTGACATATTAAAAAGACACTTTTCCCTGCTGCGCAAAAACGAGAATATATAGTTTTAACGCAAGTTGACGGGGAGAATATTTCCGATATTTGCTCGCGTTTTCGTCATAAATCAGCAGCGTTATGTTTTTTAGAAATTGTCAAGACTTTTTGTACCCTGTGAGGAATTACCCTTGACCTTCTGTAACACCCGCTATATACTCCGACGTCTTTTGGGCACATTCTACACAGGAGGCCGACTATGGGCAGGGTTAATGTTCTTGTCATCACAGGTTATGGCACAAATTCGCATAAGGAAACGGCGCACACTGCGCGCCTTGCGGGGGCAGATTGCGCCCATATAGTACACTTTTCAGATATTGTGACGGCGAAGGTGCGTCTTGTCGACTATGACTTTCTCATCTTTCCCGGCGGTTTTTTAGACGGTGATGACCTTGGCGCCGCACACGCCGCCAGCATGCGTTGGCGCTATCTTCAAGATGCTGAAGGCGCAGCGCTGCTTGATCATCTTAAAGCATTTTTAGATGACGGAAAACTTGTCCTTGGTATCTGTAATGGGTTTCAGCTTCTTGTGAAGCTTGGAGTCTTGCCCGGCTTCACAGGTCAAGAATTTGTGCGTCAAGTCACGCTTGGGCATAATGATTCCGCACGATATGAGGACAGGTGGGTCTCTATGCGCATCAATCCTCAAAGCCCCTGTGTCTTCACCAAGGGCATGGAATATTTCACATGTCCTGTGCGACACGGCGAAGGCAAAATCATTGCAATGGATGATGCGTGTTTGCAAAAATTACAAGATGAGAACCTCATCACCCTTCAGTATATTCATCCTGAAAGTAAGGAAGTCACACAGGACTACCCTGCCAACCCGAACGGTTCACCACTTGGCATTGCAGGGCTTACCAATCCCACAGGCCGCGTCCTTGGGCTTATGCCCCATCCTGAGGCGTTCCATCATGTGACAAATCATCCAACGTGGACACGCGGAGACTTAACGCCGCAAACAGCCCCTCCCGGAACTTTGCTCTTTGTGAATGCAGTGAAGTATTTGAGAGAGCTTTAAGCATTGTATTGTAGCCGGCTGTCATGTAAAAACTCAGGGGAAACTTTTTCAAAAAGTTTCCCCTGAGTTTTCTCAAACAATCATTATTTATACAAATTACTCACAGAAAAAGCTTACGGTGTATGGGAAATGCCGCCGACACGCCTGATAAGCGTTTGATTGTTATAAAGGTTTGGAAGTTCCGCGCCGGGGCTTAATGTTGTGACAACAGCACGCCCGATGATATGGCGGTCATCGCCAAGACCTTGCTCGTCCACGCGCACGCCCCAAATATTATGAAAAATAGCCGCTCTGCCATTATATACGCCCAAATAGAGCGCAATATGTCCGGGGAGCCACACAAGACTTGTAAAGGGACGCCCTCTTTCTCTGACAGCGCTTTCCTTGCTGGCGTCATCCACAAAACTTTCTAGAGGCACTTTATCGCCTGCGCGGTATTGCGACAAGGAGTTGCGCGGCAACCACAAACCAAAGGGAGTAAAGAGGTCTCGCACGAGAGCTGAACAATCTCTATTTTCATCAGTACCACCCCAGCCATATTCTTGCCCCATCATCACATTGCCGATTTTTGCCATGAGGTCTGCGCGTAGCGGAAGAGGCTTAGGAACGGCCTGCGCGTGCGTCACAACAATGCGCGTCAAACGCGCTTCTTTTGGGTTGCTTGCATGAGCTACGGGCATAAGCAGGGTGAGGCCGTTGGCATCGCTGGAAAGCAAGGGGAAGACGGCGCCTATGTGCGCCGTGTCAAGAAGGATTCCCTCTGCTGTGTCTTGCGAAACGAGCGGGACATTGTCTTCAATAAGCGCAGCGAGTGCGTGCGTTTGATAAAATTCTGTAAAGGACTCACTCACAAAGGCCACGTCCTTCGCCTGAACCCAGCCGCCGGCGATGGGATTTTCGATGAAGTACCACTGACCGTCGCGCGATGTCTGTGTCACATACACAGGCATGGCCGGTGCGAGTGTGGAATATTGGAAATTATCAAAGGGAGACAATTTTTCCGGTTTTGAGTAACGCGGCAAAAGCGTGGGAAGTTCGCGCAACGGCGTTTGGCGGATGGTGATAGCAGGCCGTTGCGTGTTTGGGTATGTTTCCGTATGCGCTTGGTATTTGAGTCCGTCCCATTCCACCTTTGTCCATGGAACAAGGCCATTGTATCCACGGGCACTGCCAAAGGTGCGTAGAAAGGCTTTCTTGCTCATGGCGGCTTTTTGCTTTTTCCATGGGCTAAAGTATATTGTGTTAAAACGCGCGTCAGCTTCTGCCTGTTCTGTGGCGGAAATGAGCAACTGCTCCCCCAAGGGCGCCGCATAGACTGTCAAATCTTGCGGAAAATCCGCCATATCTTGTACAAAGCCCTCCTTAAAAGGAGAATCGTCCTTGGCACCGCAGCCAACAAGAAAGCAGAGCGTAAAAATACAAAGTGCTCTGCGGACATACTGTGTATAAATGTGCATGCAATATCCTTTTATTCCGGTGTGATGGTAACAGTATACTTACGCAAAAAATCCACAGGCATATAGCTGGACTTTGCGTGCCTGAGGCCTTCTTCATCTAAATCTTGCGCGCGGTTAATGTAGGTACTGCCTGCGCCCGCGTGCTTTACAAAGGCATTGTTGATGGTTTGATAAACACCTCGAAATCCTGTCCGTCCTTTTTCATAGTGGACGCCGAGGGTGTTGTCGCCAAGCATTTCGCCGACGCTGAAAGCCACAAGCGTATCATCTACATAAATAGTGCCTCCAACTAAGGTATCCATTTCTTCCCAATGAGATAAGACCCTGTTGATAGCCTCGTTTTCGGCTTGTAACGCGTGGGAGCCGGAGCATTCGTGCCATTGGCACCATTCATCTTGCAAGCTCAACACATCTTCAATGGTGTTTGTGTCGATGACGCGATAGTCAGGCTCTCCGTAATGTTTCTTGTAAGCATTGACATGGTTGCGTTTTTTATGAAAACGGTTGCCTGAAAGTACGGTCAAGTCTTCGGTGCTGTAGAGATATTCCCACTGTCCACGGCTTTCTTCGACGTGAACGCGCTCTGGCAAGGCGCTCTCAAGGATGCGTACAAGGCTTTCGGGGACGCGTACAAGCGTGGCGCCGCTTTGTAAAATTTTTTCGGCCTGCCAATCGACGCTCTCCCAAGCGCCGACGGGCGCCCAGAGCGTGTTATTGTTTTGCTGTTGTAGCCAGCACAGCTGTGCGTCAAAGTGCCACCCTAAGGCAAAGTATTGAGACCAGCCCCAGAGATTGACAAATGAATAATCGAGAGAGTGCTGTGGCAATGCGTTCCAAAAAGGCGTATAGCGCTCTTTGTCGTGCAAGCTGAGAGGAGAAAAGTTCATGAGGTTCCTTTATATGATAAAGCTATTGTTTTTTTCGATTGTGGATGGCAAAGCGTGGCCAATCCGCATATTTTACGACGAGCAGCATAACTGTGGATTGCACCACTTGCGAGAGCGCCATCCCCAAGAATACACCGGAGACACTTTGCCAAATATAATGTCCCACAATCCATGCCACAGGTAAGCGTATCACCCAAAAACTTGTCCCATACACAAGCATATTATAGCGCGTCGCACCGGCGCCCACCATGGCGCCGCCTAAAATCATACTGGTCAGCGTACAAGGTATGGCAAGAAAGTTAATGTACAAGTAATTTTCTGTGATGGTCTGCGTTTGCGGCGTCCCTGCCAAGAAGCTTGCAAGCTCAGGAATAAACGGCCACAACACAACCGCAAGACAGCTCATACTCACAGTGCCTTGCATAACAAGAACGCGGATAACCCGACGCGCTTGCGCAACATCCTTCTCACCAAGACTGTTGCCCACAAGCACAGAGGCTGTCATATTAAAAGCCATGCCGGGTAAGAAAAGAAGCGCTTCAAGGCGCATACCGGCTGTCAAGCCTGCAAGGGAATTGACACTGTCAAACGGAAGCGAGGCCACCACGGCAAAGAGCACCACATAGCCGCTCTGCCATACAATTTGACTGCCCGCCGCAGGCAAGGCCACAGCCAACAAATATGGCAAAGCCGCTCGTGACCAGCGCAGCGTTGTACGCAAAGGCAGGAGCTTCTTATAGTCAAAGTAGCCGCTGTTGGCAAGAAGCAAGATATTGCACAAGGCGCCAAAGCTTGTGCACGCAAATGTCGTCCATGCGATGCCTTCGTAACCAAAGAAAGGCAAGCCAAAATAGCCAAGGCCAAAGCCCAAATTGCCTATTACATTGAAAAAACACATGGCAGCGGCTACAAAGATGGGCGGAATAACTTGACGCGTAGCGCGAAACAAGCTCGTCGTTGCACTGAACATATAGCTCATGGGCAAAGTTATGAGCGTAATTGTCCAATATGAGAGTGTCACAGGCAAAATATTTTCAGGCGTCTGCAAAAGCTCAAAAAAAGCATCTTGCCCCCAAAAAGCAAGTACTGCCATAAGGAAGCCTGCTACCAAGGCAAGCATGAGCACAAGCGCCACATAGCGCTGCGCCCGCTCCATGCGTCCTGCACCGATGGATTGGCTGATAGCCGCCGTCGCTCCTGCGCCCATGGACATGGCAAGCACTTGCAAAAATATGGCACCTTGCGAGACAAGACCAAAGGATGCTTGAATATCCTTACCAAGCTTGCCTGCCGTCCACACATCGCACAGCCCAAGACCAAAGAAAAAAAACATGACAAGCAACTGTGGCCATGTGAGCTGCCATACAGTGCGCAACGAATAACTGAGCTGTGGTTTTTCCATAAATATTCTTTTATATATTTGAATGTTAATGATTCTACAAGCACTATAACACAGAGATGCCGGTGTGCCAAGGTCATTCCGATTTGTTTTTTTGAAAGGGGTTTGAGGAAGACTTTTTTCTTGGGGGGAAACTTTTTTTAGGAAAAAAAAGC
>CAYJGA010000154.1:0-5131 GCA_964369255.1 uncultured Desulfovibrionaceae bacterium | reverse complement strand
AAAAAAAGTTTTCCCCCAAGAAGAAAAAAAGTTTTCCACAAACCCTTTTCAAAAAAACTTTTAGAAATGACAAGGAACTCCTTTATTTGTGTTCTACGAGACGACATCTGAACCGCTTTTTCTTACGGAAATACGACCCGTGGATGTAAGAACGGTTTGAAAGACGACGGGGATATTTTTGAGTTGGTCGGGAATTTCTCCTTCCAGTGAAAATTGCATTTTTAGCGGGTCCTTGGGGTCTGGCACAAAGAAGACGCGGACATTTTTGATACGTCGTTCGTAGCGCGAGACGACCTCAAGCAAGCTTTTTTCGATGGTGGCAATGGCGGCGCTGTTGAATGTCGTGGTGAGGGCGGAAAAGTCCGGAATACCAAATTCACTGCCGATAATCGCAGATTCTTGACGGGTATTGAGCACCTTTGTCAAGTGATTGAGGATGGACTCTTGCAGTTTTACGGGGTCGGAAATTTCAAGCGTTTGCGTTCCTTGCTCCATTTCTCGAATACGTTCCAGCAGTCTTTTGTCGTGCATGCGCCGCGCCTTTATATATGGTTACTTGACAGGTGTCAGGATGATATAGATGGCAGTGTCTGTGTAGTGCACTGTTTCTGTGAAGGAGGCCACAGGACTCCGACCTGAAATACTGATTCGGGCATAGCCCTTGTGCTGTGCCATTTGCAGAAGCCGCACGGGCAGTTCTGCGCCATAGTGCTGCTTTTGATAGGGGCACTTAATGGTTCCGTGGAAGTCGATTGAGCGCGCTCTTTGGGCGCTGACCGTAAATGTAGTATAGGCTTTCACATCGCCCTCATAGGGGATGGTGATGAGTATGTCGTTTTCGGCTAAGTGTATACCGGGGACGGGTGTGCTTATGATTTCCGCTTTCTGGAATGTGGCTTTGCCGTTTTGCGTCCCTTGCGGGAGTAGGGGGAGTTGTGCGGGTGTCGCAGGTGTCTGGGGAACTGGTTCCGGCTCTGCCACAGGCGCAGGTGTTATAAGAGGCGGCTCTGCTGTCAGCGGTTCTGCCCGCGTCCATGCGACCTCTTTTTGGAAGGTGTGGACGATAACAGAGAAAGGCGTTTCAAGGTCATGAAAAACCATGAAAGCAAGACTTATGAGCATGAATACCCACAACAGGAGGAGGCCGGTCAATTTTTTTCGTAAATGTGTTGTCATGCCATCACCATACATGGGTTATGCGTTCAGGGATGGGGGGCAAGGTATTTTCTTGCGCGGCCACAATATCAGCGGCATTTTCTGCCAAGATGCGCACTTTTATGTGCTGAATGCCCAGCGCCTTGAGGCTTTCCGCTTGGGCGGGGAAGTCTTCAGGTGTGAAGGTACGCTCCCCATAAGCGAAGTCCTTGAGGAAGGCGGGCATGTCGGGATAGACGTAGCTGAGTTTCACGGAAGGGAAGCTCAGAGTAAGACGCATGACGCTGGCTGCCTTGGGGCTATAGATAAATGTTTTGCGTGCGGGATAGTTATTGTTGCGCAGCGTGGTTGTACCACTTGGTGCAGGGGTGCCACTTGCGCCTGTCGTACCTGTTATATCTGTCGTAGGCGGCGTATCTGTAGACAGTTCCAGATATTGGAGGCGTTCTGTGGCATCCGCGTTGACATCGCTCGTTTGCGAAATCATATTGATGGCATAGGACTCTTGGGGCATATTTGCGCTGACAACGCTTCCTTGCTGTATAAAGTTGAGGAAATCTTCTGTAAAGGGGAAGATGGTCGACATCCACGACTTTGCCGCATAGGAGCCTACGCGTCGTTGCATGAAGGGGTCTGCCACATCTTTCAAGAAAGCTTGAAGCAAGCCCTGCTCGCCGACCAGCGCCATGTCCAGTTTTTCCTTTGGCAAGACGATTGCAGGCGCAAGGACGGTGGCCTCCCAATACTTTTGCACTGTTAAGGCAGAGGCACAGGTGAGCGTATGAGCAAGGAATCGCAAAGGCCCTTGCATGAGGTAGGCGACGGGATTGTCGGCGCCGGGTTGTGCTGCTTGCGCAAGCTGTGCGTGCGCTGTGAGCGCAGTATTTGCTTGTGTGATGGAGACGCCGATTCTTTCAAGACATGTTTGGAGGACTTTTTGACCGACGGCAAAATTACTGTCCTCGGCTGTACCTGTATATTCTGCCCGTGCAAGTTCATAGGTTCCCGCTTCGCTTGCGAGTGTTCCTTGTAAGTCTTTTAAGGCTTTTTGATAGGTTCGTAAGTCGTTGGTGGCATCCATGACCATGCCCATATCTTGCGTGGCAAGAAGGGCGTCAAAGGATGTTTCCGGCGTTTCAAAAATGCCCATGATGGTGGCGGGCAGCGCCATGAGGGAGTCCGGTGTTGTTTTCTCAGAGAGGCGCACGACGTCGGCAAGCGCTTGCATGAGGAGGAGCTGCTCCACCCACTTGGGTGCCACCATCGACGCACGCAAGGGAGCCAATTCTTCTGAGGCTCTTCTGAGTAAACGCATGGAAGGTATATCCTCAAATTTTTTCACCATGGCTGTGGTGTAGAGCGTCGAGACCTGTGTGACGTCTTCCCATGCCATATCAGCTCGCAAAATAAATTCCTTCCATGCGGTGGCGTAGCGCTGTTCATAATCCTTCCAGAATGCCTGCTCTGCGAGGGCGCCCATGTCGTCGCCAAGGAGGCGGAGGAGTTGTTCAGCAAGGAGGGTGTAGCCTTCCTTTGTGTACATGGGTAGCACTTGCGTGAAGCCTTCTGTCCCTGCGGGGACATTTGGCCAGAAGTCGGAAAGGGGGACGGCCTTTCGTGAGAGCTTCGTGTTGACGTAGTGCTCAAGGTAGGCGAGCATATTGCGCTCGTTGTTGTCAAAAATCGTATGTACGGCTTCTGCGAGCTGCTTTTGTAAGCTTTCAAGGGCGCCTTCATCGGCAACTTTGACATAATGGAGGAAGAACTCGCCGAAGTTCAGCGACCAGAGCAGGTTTATGCTTGGTGGCGGAGTCATACTTGCGGGGGATGGCGTTGCGCCTTTTGTGTTCTTTAGCTCGTTGACATCGGGCGCTGCTTGGGCGGAAGGCACAGGCGCGGGAGGCAAGGGGTTTGTGAACTTCGTCTTGTGTATGTGTGCGGCGACGGCGTCTTGCATCCACAGGAGGCAACGCGCGGTGTTGCTGGCAAGCGCATAGTCTTTTTCGCTTTCTTGTTGCTTTTGTCCTTCTGCTGTCGGTGTGCCGCGTGTGTTGAGTATGTAGCCATCGTTCAAGTGGAGGAGCGAGTTGAGCACTTGCGGAATGATGTCTTGTTGCATCTTTGTGATGAAGACCTTGGCTGTGTGTTTGCGTTCTGTGGGCAGTTGGTCGATGCCAAGAAAGGGGAACCACCAGCGATGCAGGGCAGTATCGAGGTGCTCTAGGCGTGAGCTTTGTTGTAAGAGTTCTGCGTAGCCGGGGGCAAGCGTTGTTTCTTGCGCCACCACTTCGATATTTTTGAGGCCGCGCATGGTGTGGCTTGTATAAATTGTATTGGCGGCGATGATGCCGCAGAAGCTGAAGAGTACAAGGTACCATGCCCCTGTACAGGGGAGTGCTAAAAGCTCAAAGCGCAGGCCGTGCTTGATGGGCTGTTGTAAAAAACGGTCTGCGGGCAGTCTTTGTAAGAAAATTTCTTCAATAAATGCCATGTTCCACGGGCTGCCCGATGTTTCTGCCTCTGTATAAGACGGGAAGGGGAAGGGCGCGTGGGCTGGTGATGTGGTTTCGGGTTGCTGCTGTATTGTTGGTGTTGTCGCATTGTCTTGCGATGCCTCTGTCGATGGCGTGGACAGCGCGTCCATAGGAGCAACAGGTGCAATTGGCGCAACTGGTGCAATTGGCGCGACGGGCGCGACTGGTGCAATTGGAGCTATGGGAGCGGACGGGGGTGTAAATAATATGTTTGGCATGCCGCCTGCGGGTGTGGCAGGGGGAGGCGTGGCAGGAGTTATACCGGGAGCGGGGGGAGTTGGCACAGGATTTATGACGGGCGCAGTAAGAGGCGCAGGCGCCGACAGTGTTGCTGCTCCTGAAACAGGTGATGTGGACGGCGATGTGGTCATATCGCCCGTATGTGTGCATGTCAAATAGACGCCGCGCAAGCGTGCGGTCGCGCCTGAAGATTTGGCAAAGAACAGGCAATTGAGGAATGTGGACAAGCCCCTTTCAAGACCTTCCACAGCGCTCGGCGCCGCATAGACGTCCTTGTGCGGGCGCCGCTGTGTATTTGCAGCGTCGCGGAGAATTTGCGTGCGCAAGGAAGACACAGCCTCTGTGATTGTGGTGTGCGCATACTCGGCGTAAGATGTGGGCGGCGCACTTTCTTCGTCAAAGTCTTCTGTATAGGATGTCCACAAGGGGAATGTGCTTCCCCACAAACGCGCGCGGCGTTCGTCGGAGAGGCTTTCCACCACATGGCAGACGCCGGGCAGGCGTTCGCTGTGGGTCACAAGAACATAGAGCGGAAGATGTGCCGCGGCGGTGGTGCTGATTTCGTGAATGCGTGCGCGAAGCACACGGGCATAGTTTTCTATGTCATTAGTATGCTGTTGTAAAAGTTCTGCTTTGACTGTGACCACAAGGGCGCCGAGGTTGTGCTGCTTGCGGGATTTGAGCACATCAATGAGCAAGTCTTCCCATTCTGTTTGATTATGTTCAAGGAGGGCGACGCTGTGCAAATATTTTTCATGCGGGCGCAGGAGGACAAGTTCCGGCAAGGTGCTCCATTTGAGCAAGGTATTGCTGTCTTCGTAGGCGGTGTCCGTATTATTATGCGTTCCAAGGAGCGCCCGCACAATGTTGTCTCTGTCCTCAAGGCCGAGCATGAAGACCCAAGGGCTGCTTTTTCCGGACAAGCGCCCTTGCCTGTGCGCGCCTTTTTGCCATGCGTCAGACATACTGCTTGTGGAGGCTTTTTCCTCTTCCTCTTGCACAAGGGAAGGGTCATTTTCAAGGACATGGCGCACGTAGCGGCGCTTATTATACCATACAACAACGCGTCGCCCTGCAATGAAGAGCACCACAAAAGCCGCGATGACGCACAGCGCCACAGCACTTGTAAAGAGCGGAATATTTGCCCACCATGCAAGACCTATCAAAAGGGCAGCCAGCAAGGCTATTCCTATAATCCATGC
>CAYJGA010000153.1:0-5145 GCA_964369255.1 uncultured Desulfovibrionaceae bacterium | reverse complement strand
TGGGCCTGTTGTTGCCCATCGCCGACAGCAGCTTGCGCCGCTCCGCCGGGTGCCGGGAACGGGATAGACGTCGCCTGCTGCCCATAAGCCGCGCGAGCCTGACGCTGCCCCATTTGCGCGCCCATAGTGGGCGCAACAGCACGCGGCGTGATAGCGGCGCGTTGTGTCAAGCTTGCGTCCGTTTTCAGCTTTGCTGAAATCTCAGACAGAGATTTGTCGCGCTTCCGGTGTCACAATAATTTGCGCATACGCGCTGCGCAAGCCCGAAAGAATATTGACAACAGTATCAAGCTGCTCCACATTCATCTTCAAATTGGCCTGTAAAAGGCGTGTCGTGCAAAGAAAATACAAATTGTTCAAATTCTCTGCCAACGAGCCGCCCTTTTCCAAGTTGAGGGTATTGGCAAGTTCATTGATAATATCAATGACCTTAGAGATATAAATACCCTTGGCGGCATAATCCTTTTCCAGCATCTTTTCGCGTGCGAGCTGTAAAAACTTCAGCGCGCCGTCATAGAGCATAATTAAGAGCTGCCCTTGATCTGTCGTAGACACATTTGTCTGAAAGTAGGCCTGTGCTGCCTTATTCATAATATCCTCGTTCGTTTGTAGTCAAAACTCTGCAAATTAACCATTTAGCCTAAATACTTAACCTAATTGGCCTAATTGACTTGTGAGCATCTCCATTTTGCTATTGTACTCACCCAAGAGTGTGTCAAGGCGCGCAAACTTCATGCGCTCATTTTCTTCCCATCTCGTCAAACGCGTCAATTCATTTGAAATTTGTTCGTCAAGACTCAGCATAAGTTCATTATAGCTGTTTTGCATAATCATAAGGCCGCCGTTGTCGGAGCCTAATGCAGGGTCATCCGCGCTGGGGGGGAAGTATGTCAGCTCGTCGCTGAAGAAGTCTTCCATCTTACCCACAAGACCCTGCTTAATAGAAACACTGCCCGTATAGGAAGCGTCGACCATGTTGTCAATATAGATAGCAACACCCGCCGCGTCGCCCGCAGCGCCGGTGGCCACATACACATTGCTATTTTCGGGGTCAACATCCGCAGCCACGCCATTGATCATGACATTGCTGATCGTGCCGCCGGCAACTGTGTACGACACATCATAGGTGCCGGCCTTTGTAATCCCGTCCACATGGCTGTCGTAGCGGAAGTCCGGCGAGTTTGAGCTGCCCTCGTTGTCCGCGGAGAAGAAGGAAATGACGTCTTCAAGCTTATTGGCGATGGCATTGTCGAACAATTCTTGGTCAAAGGCCTGCATGGCGTCGGTGGAGCCTTGCGGCGCAATGACAAATTGTCCGTAGGTGGAGGACGACTCGTCAGCGTCGGTCTTAATGCCCATGTGTGCCAGCGTCGCCACAAAGTCACCGGAGAAGATGTCTGCGCCTGTCATAGGCTTAAAGCCTTCCGGCGATCCTGTCATGGCAGACTTCAAGCGCGAGGTGAAGAGGTTGATGCCATATTCACCATTCAAGGGGCCCGCTGTGGTATTGTTCAGCGTGGCGTCTTCGGAGTAGGTGCTGTCGCTGTCGTCCACTGTCACAGCCGTCAAATCTTGCATCTTTTTGATGACGGAGTTCACCGAATCAAGGAAGAGCTGTATATTGGCCTTGACGGAGTCCGTATCGGAGGCCACAGTGACTTGCGTTTCTCCTGTACCCTTGAGCGTAAACGTAATGCCCTCAATAACTTCCGTCACTTCGTTTGTGCTGGACGTAATTTCTTGCGAAATACCGCTCATCTTGAACTTGGCGTCTTGCGCCTGCGTGATGGTCCAGTTGGTATCCCCCATCAGCTCGCCGTCAAGGGCGTAGAGGACATTTGCGCCCGTATCTACGGACGTAATACCTGTGAGTGTGCCTGTGTTCTTGTCATAGGTGACGCCGTTGCTGGCATCGGAGGCAAGGTCAGTAAATATGGAATCCCACGAATCACCGCGTACCACGTTAATATTCTTCGTCGTGCCATCAGAAAGAGTGACTGAAAACTCCATGGTCGACGGCTGCGTTTCGGGCTGCAAACGGGTGTTGGGATCAACGTTTGCAATGCTATGCGAGTAGCCGCTCTCTACATTGGAGACGGCCGCAGTAGCATCGCCTGATGTGGTCATGGCTTCAGCATCCTCGACGTTGAAGGTGGCTTTGCCGCCTTCCACAGTGCCTGTGGCTGTGATGCCTTCAGTCTTCAGCATGGCGACAAATTGCGTCATGGTCACATCGCTTCCGGTCACCTCCACTTCCTTAAGGGTATTATCCGACATGCGGAAGGAGTATGTTCCGGCGGCGACCTTGGTGTCCATGCCGGCTGCGGCATCCATGGTGAAGGTGGTGAGGGCATCCACGGTTGTCGGATCACCCACGTCTTCCACGTCCGCTTCATCCACGGACTTGGCGACCATGGACTTCACGCCATCAAAGACGAGTTTCCCATCAACAATTTCAGCCACGTTTCGACCGACCGCAGTTTGAGATGCGGCGTTAATGGCATTTTTCAAATCCTCATTGGTCGCATTGTTGCCAAGCAATGGCCCCACCTCAATGGACTTGTCCGCTGCATCGCCATTATCCAGCATTAAGGTATAAGTAAATTCCTTGACATTGTCGTCCGCATCAAAGGCTTTTTCAAGCTCTGCGGCGCTTGCGCTTGTTCTCCACGTGGTATCTCCGCCATTGAAGCCCACAAGGTTTGTGGCGTCAATTTCCAGCGTTCCGTCCTTGCCGGATTCTTGCCCCGCAATTTGGAAGGTGTATCCACCGGAGACCTTGATGACCTGCATCTTCACGCCGAGATTTTCTTGATCTTTATTGATGATATTTTGGAGACCTTCAAGCGTGGTGCCCGCACCTACCTCCACAGAGTGCTTTTCGCCCTTGTAGGTGTAAGACAAGGTCTGTGTCGCACCGGAGGTATTTATGACCGTATCTTTCGACTCATATGTCGTGTTGGAACCCCAGAGCGCCGCGCTTGCGAGCTGCTGGACGTCGATGGTGTAGGTGCCGTCGATGGCGTCGGCATTTGCTTCCGCGGTCAGCACGGTTTCGTCGGAGCTGTTGGCAACCTTTGTCAAGAACTTTGAGGGGCTATTGAGTGCCTCAAGAGCCTCCATGGCTTCGCGCACAGTATCTGTCAGCTCCACCATGGCATCGTACTTTTCTGTCGCCACATCGCGGGAGTCTTCGAGGGAATACAGCTTAAAGGATTCAACCTCTTTGAGCTGTTCCACCATGGCTTCAAAGTCAGTACCACTGCCTATACCTGAAAAAGAGATGCCGCCGGATATGGAATTAGACATATTATTATCCTCACAAAAAATGCTTGCCAACAACAGATAATACGCAGGCGGGAGGCGTAAAAAGCACACCAGCGTCCGCATCTCAGCGTATTTCCCTTGCCAAAATATATACAATAAGCGTGCCAGCAAAAAGCGCACGTGTCCTCATAGAAGAATAGTAAAGAAAATAATTCCTCATACGCCTTATCGGACGATACAAAAATCCCTTTAGGGCTTATACATAAAAAAATATTCCGAAATTATAAAGTGTTATATTTTTTTAAAAAATAACATGTACTTCCTTCTATCTCACAGCCCACAGATTGTCAAGGAATTGGCGCGGCAGAAAATACCACAGCTCAGGTCGTGCCCATCTATTTGCCTAGACAATCGGCGCTTTCGAAAGAAAGAATAACTGCTTTGTATTTTTACGTAAAAAACTCTATTTGACATCCTCAGAAGAGGGGCAAAAATGCAAAAGAATTTATTTGGGAGCAGCGCCTAGACAAAGCGGCCTTTTCCAGTTTACAAGAACACGGTGCATTGGTGAATATGAACAGTTTTTCCCTTTTTATATCATACAACACAGTGAGGTACTCATGGAACTTTTTGATACTATTCACAGCAGGTATTCCTATCGCGGCGAATTTCTCGACGACATGCCCGGTGAGGCAGATATAAACGCCATCCTCGACGCTGCCATCGCCGCACCCGCAGGCGTCAACATCCGCACAACCTCGTATGTGGTGGTCACCGACAAGGCGCTGCTGGCAGAAATACAACAAACAACAAAGCTCCCCCTCGCTCCCCTCGCCATATTCATGTTGTCGGAAAAAATACCCAACAAACTGAACCGCGATTTTCAAACAGAGAATTACTGTGTCGCCGCACAGAATGTGCTCCTCGCCGTCACAGGTCTTGGCTATGCCACTGTGCTCAACGACCTCATCTTTACCTATAGCAGCATCAACAAAGCCGTGCGCAAAGTCTTAAATGTCCCCAAGAACAAGGTCATCAAGGCTGTATTCAATATCGGCAAGCCTAAAAACCCCGGCGCACCGCTCCCCAAGCCAGCGCGCGAAGGGCTCGTGTCTTACAACGCATTTTAATTGCTTGTTGAAAGAGGATACTGGGGGGGGAAGGCTCCCCTCCCCTCGTCTCCTCTCGTCTCCCCCCTTCGCCCTCGCGCCATGCAAGAAAATTATTGGAAAAAAAGATAGCTATGAAAAAAGAAAAACTGCGCTTCGCCCAAGAGGTGTGTGTGAAATCAGCGGGCAAGGCCATGCATCGTACGGGCATGGTGGGCGCCGGTGCGCGTGTGGGTGTGGCATTTTCCGGCGGCATGGACAGTTTTGTACTTTTGAAGGTCTTGCAGATACGTCGCCGCATAGTCCCCTTTCCTTTTGAGATTATGGCGTTGCATATCAATCCGGGCTTCGATGCTCAGAGCCACGCCGTCGCTGTTCCGTGGCTTGAAGCTCATGGCATAGCCTCGCATCTTGAAGTGACAGACCACGGCCCTCATGCCCACTCCGAAGAAAATACACGCAATTCCCCGTGCTTTCGTTGCGCGTGGCTCAGGCGTAAGCGCCTTTTTGAGCTGTGCGACCAGTACAAACTCAGCCATCTTGCCTTTGGGCATAATGCTGACGATCTCATCCAAAACTTTTTCATGAACCTGTGCCAGAACGGGCGCGTGGATGGGATGAGTATGAATGAGCCATTCTTTCAAGGGAAGTTGCACGTCATACGACCTCTGCTCTTGCTCGAAAAGAAGCACATTCGCAAGGCTGCGAAGCAGTGGGACTTACCTGTATGGAGCAATCCTTGTCCCTCAGCGGGCGCGACGAAACGCAG
>CAYJGA010000152.1:0-5156 GCA_964369255.1 uncultured Desulfovibrionaceae bacterium | reverse complement strand
CTGCTCCAGACTTTGTTGTTGGCAAGGAATCTGTAAAAAGATAGAGTATTTCATTCTCTCGCACATAGTGCAAGCGTTGACGAATCATTTTTTCCAAATACGCATCATCAGATTTGAGCAAGCGAATTTCTTTGCTCAACTGTACATTCGTGGTGTCAAGCTGAGATACTTCTTGTATAAGTTCCTCGTATTGTTCACGAAGATTGTGGAATGCCAAGAGGCCGCTTTCACCCCAGACCATGCGATAACACAGTATGAGGTTGATAACGCCCAAGACCACAAGGAGGAGTGTACGCCAAAACATAATTATTGTAAAACTTTTTTTGACACTTCTCCACCATATGTCCTTTGGAGGGGGAGCCATAGTTCTTGGAGAAAGGTCGTAGTTGCTTTTTCAAGGCGCAGGACTTCATCTTCGTTCAGCTGCATATGGTCAATTTCTGTCAAACAATTTTTGAGCACTTGTATGTCATCTTGAAAGTGTACATAGACGGGGAGCCTCTCCATACGCGGTTCTAATTCAATGATGGTTTGCAAGCAGTTGCGCAGGCGGAGCTGGAGTGGTGATCTCATGCGTGTTTTCCTTGTGTGCTTTTTGTGGTACTGGCTTTAAAAAATCCATAAACATAGTTTACACCGGAAAAAATCGCCAAGACAAGGGATGCATACAATATTATCATGCCAAGGAGTTGTGGGTCAAATCCGAGGGTGGGATAGTGGAGAAGCAGGGGAACAAGCGCGAGGGATTGTAACACTGTTTTGGCTTTTCCATATTTGTCTGCGGCAAGGACAATGCCTTCATCCATGGCGATAGCGCGCAGGCCTGTGACGACAAGCTCTCTACAGACCACAACAATGGTTATCCATGCAGGCACCCAACCGAGGGTGGAGAGCATGATAAGGAGGGAGCAGATGAGGACTTTATCTGCTAAGGGGTCGAGGAATTTACCAAGACTTGTTACCATGTTGGATTTACGCGCCACATAGCCGTCTGCCCAATCCGTGGCGGAGGCAATCATAAAGGCAATCATGGCCAAGAGGCACATAACTGGCCCCTCAAAGTGCAAGAAGATGACGATGAGCGGCGTGGCCAAAATGCGTATGAGTGTTAGTTTATTCGCTAAGTTGAACATTTTTTTCCCACATTATCAAAAGTATGTGCGTGGCGTCTATAGAGTGTCTTGAGAAGCGTCTCTTGAGAAGCGTCTCTTGAGAAGCGTCTCTTGAGAAGTGACCGGGGCGCACACAATAACAGTAATAGTCTGGCATATATTTACAAAAAATGCAAAGCAAAAATCTAGAAAAAGAAAATATTTTTTCTAAAATTCTTATTCATGCTTGCTCGCGAGCGCTTCAAGGCTCGACTGTGAGGCCTTGTCAATGGCGTCAGCGAGTTTTAAGAAGCCTTCCTTTGCGGGAGACTCTTCCTTAAGAAATACCACAGGAACGCCCCTGTCTGCTGCCACAACAGTGGCAGGGTCAAGAGGAATGTCGCCGAGGAATTTTAGGCCATAGCGCTCCGCCAGCTCTTTTCCGCCGCCTTTTTTGAAGAGGTCGATAGCCTTGTGACAATGAGGACAGAAAAGGCCGCTCATATTTTCTACGACGCCGAGTACATTGGCCTTGGCATATTGTAAAAAATTGACAGCCTTGCGTACATCAGCAAGGGAGATTTCCTGTGGGGTTGTGACCACAACACAGAGTGCGTCGGGGATTGTTTGCAGGACTGTCATGTGTTCGTCCCCTGTTCCGGGAGGGGAGTCAATGAGGAGAAAGTCCAGCTCGCCCCACTGGACATCGGCCACAAATTGACGGATGGCGGCTGTTTTCTTGGGGCCGCGCCAGAGTATGGCGCTGTCTTTTTCTTTGAGGAGAGAATCCATGGAGATGACACAGAGGTTTTCGTTGTAGGCTGCTGGCAGCATGCGCTGACTCACTTCGTCCACTTCGATACCCTGTGAGAGTCCGAGGAGGTTGGGGACGCTTGGGCCGTGAATATCTACGTCGAGTATGCCTACTTTGAAGCCACGCGCTGCCAGCGCTGCTGCTGTATTGACAGTGACGGAGCTTTTGCCCACGCCGCCTTTGCCGCTCATAATGAACAGTTTGTAGCGAATTTTGCCGAGAGTTGAGGAAATAAGGGACTCTTGCGCACAGAGGTTTGCGTCTTTGCCCTTCAAATCACAGCTGCTTTTTTTTGATGAAGAGCAAGTGGAACAGGAAGACATATGTTTTTCTCCTTTACCAAACAATTTTTTTGTCAGTGTTTTTACGCGTTCTATCATAATATTGTGTTTGTGTTTGATTAAAAGTCAAGGTGGGCTTGGCGCACCTTTTCAAAATTATACAATCGAGAAGGCTATGCCAGAACGCGGATAAAGGCAAGTTTTTTGTCAGGCTGTTAATGGGGTGAAACACGGCATTCTAATTGTATGAACCATTCTCAATAGCACTTGCCAAATACTCTTGAGAGTGTGTCGAAGCTTTACGTAGTACAAAGATGAGTTGTGAGATGTTTTGCGTTATAATGGGCAATTTCCTCTCATATTTCCCATTAAAACGCGCCGAGTGTATAGTTCAATAGGTAGTTTTTTTGAAATCTGACTCACTTTGCGCATTTACCACAAATACTTTTTAAAGCTTCCCATCCGAAAGCGCCGATTGTCTATTTAAACAGATGGTTTTTTTGAAAAGGGGTTTGGGGGAAAACTTTTTTTTTCTAAAAAAAGTTTTCCCCCAAGAAAAAAAGAAGAAAAAAACTTTTCTCCAAACCCCTTTCAAAAAAATATTTTTATTATTCCTATAAAATATTCCCATTCCTGTCCACAAGGTGGATATGTATGGGCGGCGGTGCCAGTTGCGCAGTTTGCGCAAATTCGAGCACGACGCGTAGAGCCACGTCCGCAAGCACCTTGCAGCACGGAACTTCCATACGATAAATATCCAGTTTTTGTAATTTATTTGCTTGCACAATATCAAGAAGCTTATGTGCTAAGGCGCGAGGGGCTTCAAACTTGGGGCATGCGAGGAGCACGCATGTATTTTCGCGGCTGTTGCGCAGTGCATGGAAGTTTTGCAGGACAGCGGGGGCGCAGTCTGCGGCGAGGATGATGTGCGCGTCTTGCAAGAATGGAGCGTCGTGTGGCACGAGGCGCAATTTCACAGGCCATTGCGCCCCTTGGCTACTCATGGAGGGGCAGGCTGCGTCGGAGTGTGGCGCTACGAAGGGGCTTGTGCGCGCGGTGGGCATACTCGTTTGGATGTGCGTATGAGGGCTGCTTTCTCTTGCTTCATCGCCTACGCTTTGCTGTGCGTCGTCTTCATATTCCTCGTTTTCAGCATTTTCGTCGTAGTTGGCAAAATAGGCGTCAAGACGGGCTTGGAGGGCAGCGACAGCCTCAATATCAAAGGGTTGCGCTTCGCGCTCAATGATGAAGAGGGCATTTTGTGGGCAGCTTTGAAGGCAGTTGCCAATTCCGTCGCACAATCTATCAGAAATAACACGGGCTTTTCCGTCAATGATGGCGAGGGCGTTTTCAGCGCATTCAAGGACGCAGTTCCCGCACCCGTCGCAGGCCTGCTCATCGATTTCGATAATTTTTCGTATAATGGACATGGTTCACCCACTCTGTCAAAAAAATGAATATATGTCGGCGCGGACAGAGGCTCTGTCGTATAACTGCGCCGTAAGTTTTTTTAGTACACCATAAAATAATACACGAGCGGCGCAAGCACAAGCCTGTAAATGGCAAAAGGTATGAGCGTCACCCGTGAAAGAAGTCCCACAAAAAGCTTGACCGCCGCCAGCGCTGCCACAAAGGAGCAAATAACACCAAGGGCGAAGAAAGGGATGTCTGCGCTTGTGAAGAGGTGCCAGCTTTTGAGGAGGTCGTATCCGGTCGCGGCAACCATGATGGGCACAGCGGCTATGAAGGAATATTCTGCCGCCATTTGTCGCCCTGCCCCAAGAATCATGCCGCCCATGATGGTGGAGGCGGAGCGCGAAAATCCCGGCCAAAGGGCAAGGCACTGAAAGCAACCGATGCCAAGGGCGAGTGGCGCTGTCATGCTGTCTAGTGTGAGGTAGACGCTTTCTTTGTGTGGTTTGCGCAAAATTTGTGCTCTTTTTTCCACAAAAATCATACACAGAGCGCCCACCACAAGGGCGAGTAAAACAGTGACGGGCGTGAATAAATAGGCTTTTATGTAGCTATGCAGCATGAGGCCGAGAACACAGGCGGGCAGAGATGTGAGGATGAGCATATATATGCCCCGCAATCCGGAAAAAGCCTGCTCTGGCTGAGGCCGCAAAAGACCCCAAAATCGTCCCCAATAGAGGACGACAACAGCCATAATGGCGCCGAGCTGGATAACAACTTCAAATGTCCCGGCTTTTGCGCCGGTGAAATTGAGCGCATCGCCTGCTAAAATCAAATGACCAGAGGACGACACAGGTAAAAATTCTGTGAGTCCTTCCACAATGCTTAGTATAACTGCTATATGCCAATTTTCCATACGTCTTCCGTTTACATAGAGGGATATTTTTTATAGAATGCAAAAAGTGTGACAAGGGATGAGAGCAGAATGTGCCCGGAGTATTTTAAAAACACACTCAGACAACATGTATAGTAGAGGAGGAGAACATGAGTCAACTTTTACCCGATGGTGAACTTGTACGCCGCGCCGCAGAGCATGTGGCGCAAGAACGAAAAGAGCATCCCACGCGTTCCCTTGCAGATATTGTCGACGAGGCTGGCATGCGTTTTAATCTTTCGCCGCTGGAGACGGAGGCGCTTTTGCGTTTGTTTGGAGACGAGCCTGTTTAGAGACGAGCCTGTTTGAAAATGGGAAAGAAGGTTCATGTGCGAGGGGCGGCGCCTTGGTGTCTTGCTGGGGCGCTGCCCGTGTGAAAGTTTTTTCTGGGGGGCAAAAAAACAACATGAAAGCAACATGTAAGTGGCGGGCAAGCACAGAGAGCAAGGCGCGTAACGCAGAAACAATAAGAAAAAGGGCTTCGATTTTACTCGAAGCCCTTGAATTTCCGTGGCGTCCCCAAGGGGATTTGAACCCCTGTCGTCGGCGTGAAAGGCCGATGTCCTGGGCCAGCTAGACGATGGGGACGCATGTTCAAGCGATGTGTGCATCGCGTGAAAAGA
>CAYJGA010000151.1:3452-5270 GCA_964369255.1 uncultured Desulfovibrionaceae bacterium | reverse complement strand
ATCTTTGAATCTTTTGTTCGCTTAACAGGGACTCCATTTTTCTGTTGCAGGATCATATCTTGAGTGGTAAGTGTGGGCAAAAGATCAAGTGCTTTACGCTTCGCATCTCTGATACTCATGGTGGGGTATACGCCTATGGTGGATTTTTTTCATTCACCAGTAGCTAAGGTGTAACGTATGCGCCAAGATTTTTTGCCCTTTGGAGATACAACGAAAAAAAGACTTTGGTCAACGGGCAAGATGATTTCTTTCTCTTGTGGTTCGAGATTTTTCAAAAAAGTTTCGGACAAAGTTTTTGGCATGCTGATTGCGGACATACATATCTCCTTTTCTTGGTACTTTTTTTTGAAAGAAGTACCACGCGAGAAAAAAGTACCGCAAAAAGTACCAATCGTAAAGGCTGTATGAGCAGAATGGAGCAATCTAGACAAAGAAAAACCCCCTCAAAGTCTGTTTTTATTGACTTTTTGGGGGTAAAATATTTTAAAAATATTAAGATGGTGGGCAGTGAGGGGATCGAACCCCCGGCATCCGCCTTGTAAGGGCGGCGCTCTACCAGCTGAGCTAACTGCCCACGCATGTAGTACGCTGCTTTTTGCCTTGTGCAACCAGCGCATTGACGTTTTATGGGAACTCGTCCCCAATGTCAACAGAAAAAATGCATTTTTTGAAACTTTTTCATAATCATCTGTTATGACTATAAAATAATATTTTGCAAGAGGCCTATATTCTCTATTTCAAGCTCCATAATGTCGCCGGATTTCAAGAACTGTGGAGGACGAAGCCCCATCCCCACGCCTGCGGGTGTGCCTGTGGCTATGATGTCGCCGGGCAGGAGCGTCGTACCTTGTGAGATAATATGAATCAGCGTCGCTACAGGAAAAATCATCATACTTGTATGTGCGCTCTGACGCTCTTCCCCGTTGATGCGGCTTGCGATGCGCAAGTTTTGTGGGTCGGGAATGGCACTTTTGTGCACAATGCAAGGCCCAAAGGGAGCGGAAGCGTCCAGCGATTTTCCCACGTACCACTGGCTTGTACGGCGCTGTAAGTCACGAGCTGATAAGTCGTTGATGATGGCATAGCCGAAAACATGGTCAAGTGCCTGCGCTTTTGGAATGTCCCTGCCCCCCTTCCCAATAATGACAGCAAGCTCCACTTCATAGTCGTATTGCTGCGTCAAGCCTTGGTGAGCTTCGACAGCTGTGTTAGGATGTGCAATGGCTGTGCAGGGTTTTGTGAAGAGAAAGGGAAATTCTGGCAGAGCCTGCTCCTTTGCATCAGTGCGGGTAAACTCTTTTTGGTGATCCGCATAGTTGATGCCCGTGCAGATGATGTTGCGCGGCGGGTTCGTGTAAGGGGCGCGGAGTGTCACTGCATCAATGGAAACACGCGTCAGCGTGCCCTTGGCATCCTGTTCAACAATGTCTTGCAACAGAGGCAGAAGCATGTCTGTCTGCTCAACAGCGCGACGGAGGCTGTGTGGCATCACTGGATTTGCAACAACAACATCCACCACATAGCCAGCTTCCTGCTGCCAAATACCCCAATGCTCAGTACAGGAGACGTCATTCTTATAAACAAAGGTGACTAAATGCATACGATTTCCTTTTTTCACAAATTTTTTCCATCTTCTCTTGCAAGGCTGACTTTGTCAAGCGAGAAGCGTTCGCTCTAAATACTTTAACATTCTAAATAGTTGCTGACAGCACCTCCCTAGACATGCGTCTGCCAAAGCAACATGTTGTTTTCAAAGATAGCATTCATTTTTCCCTGTGCCTTGAGCCACGACAAGAGGGCGCGCACGCTTGAGCCTAC
>CAYJGA010000151.1:0-3442 GCA_964369255.1 uncultured Desulfovibrionaceae bacterium | reverse complement strand
TACAAGGACATATTGGTCAAAGTTCATGGTCAGTTCATATTCTATGAACATGCTCTGAAGCAAGGCCTCAAAATGGACAGGTTCACGACACAGTGCGCATATATCCTCGGCGACCTCGTATACCTTATCAATGTTATACTGCGCCAAGGGCGCAATATCTTCTGTCATGGGCGCATGGGATGGAACAAAGGCGCGGGCTTTGAGGGCTTTGACCATCTCTAGGGTGGCGAGATATTGCTCCACATCGTACATGACACCAATTTTATACTTGTCCAAAATATTTTGACTCAAAAGACAGTCTGCCAAGTAGACAACGTCGTCTGCGCTGCGATAGCCCACCATGTCGAAAAAGTGCCCGGGTAAGGGGATTGCGCTCATACCTGTTGGCAAGGACGCAGGTGTCAGTTCCTCTGTATGACTTTCTGCCGCCATCAAGAACTTATTGCGTAACTCCTTTGGTGGACAGGCGCCGTACAAAAACGAGGCCTCTAAGAGCGCATGTCGTGCAAAGGCCGCGTGTATGGGAGGCGCATAAATATGACAATCTGTTTGGCTTTGTAGATATTTGTTCCCACCAATGTGATCTGCGTGGGAATGGGTGTTGTAAATGGCTTTGAGGTTCCATGAATGAGTGTCCAAAATTTTACGAATTTTGCGACCGGTTTCCTTGTCATTGCCGCTGTCAATGAGGCATACTTCGCTTTCACTCACGCGCACAAGGCCAATTTTTGACGGGCATTCGATATAGTAGGATGTGTCTGTTATTTGCACAAGTTCGTACATATTTTTCCCTTCCTCTAAAAAATATTTTTGTCGAATTTCACGGGTCACCCTATCACGCAGAGCGCCATAAAGCAAATTTTCTGCGTGTGACTGTTTTTTGAGAGAGCTGATACGCGCACAAAAAACTTTTCTGCATGCTTTATTTTTTCTGGTTTTTTTATCCGAATAGTGTACTTTTCCCTTGGGAAGAAGGGCTGTATGGCAATAGTGTTGAAATGCCTGCGAAAGCACAGGAAAAAATCATTGAACAGTCTTTTTTTGACTTTTTCAAGGCTTTTTCATTCTCTTTTCATGAAATTATTGTGACAGTTTTTGCTCAGTATTTTATGTTTCGTAAAACTCCTTGAAACTCCCTAACAATGCTCATGACATTTTTTAATGTCACAATATAAAACAGATTTTGCCATGTCCATCGGATGGACACGCAAAGACAGCATAAGGACGCACACTATGGATTTAAATCGCGACTTCAAAAATCCCGAAACCTGTAAACCCCTTCTTGAGAAGCTCACCCGTCTTTTAGATGGCAAGGAAATGCGTTTTATGGAAGTGTGTGGCACGCACACTGTCTCCATTTTTCACAGCGGCCTTCGAGCGCTGCTGCCTCCCAACATCCATCATCTGTCCGGCCCCGGATGCCCCGTCTGCGTGACGCACGACGCGGAAATTGCGGCCTTCCTTGACCTTGCCGCGCGCGATGGCGTCATTATTGCGACATTTGGCGACGTGCTCCGTGTACCCGGCCCCAAGGGGACAAGCCTCAAGCACGCGCAAGCACAAGGGGCGCGTATTGAAGTCGTCTACTCTCCTTTAGATGCCATAAGCCTCGCTCAAAAAAATCCCCATGACACAGTGGTCTTTCTTGGTATCGGCTTTGAAACAACGGCGCCCACAGTGGCAGGCACAGTGCTTATGGCAGCCCAGCAAGGGGTGGAGAACCTCTGTATTTTTTCTTGTCACAAACTTGTGCCTCCGGCGCTGCAAGCGCTCCTTGATGACACGCAAAGCCGCATCGACGCCTTCCTCTTGCCCGGACATGTGTCCACAATTTTGGGCATGGAGCCATATCATTTTTTGAAAGAGCGCGGTGTCCCCGGCATTGTGGCAGGTTTTGATATTGGCGACATACTCCTCGCCCTTTGTATGATGGCAGAACAAATTCAAGAGGGGCGCGCCGACGTGTGTAATGCCTATCTGCGCGCTGTGGACAGCGCAGGCAATCCGCGCGCGCGTGCTGTCCTTGAACAAGTCTTTACGCCCTCCCCTGCCCTCTGGCGCGGCATGGGCACTATCCCACACAGCGGTCTTGCTATGGCAGAAGCTTATGCGCGTTTTGACGCTTTTAAGCGCTTTGAGATTACATTGCCGGAAACCACGACCCCCGGTGGCTGTCGGTGCGGCGATGTGCTCAAGGGCATTATCGCGCCGCCTCAGTGTCCGCTCGTTGCCAAGGCCTGTACTCCGGCGAAGCCTGTGGGGCCGTGCATGGTGTCCACAGAAGGCTCCTGTGCCGCATACCATAAGTATAATCTGGAGGCTTAAGCATGAGCACCGACAATAGTATCTTGTTAGATTATGGCAGCGGCGGTAAAGCGTCTCAGCGTCTCATTCAAGACATTTTCTTTCGTCATTTCTCCAATGACATCCTGCTCACCATGGACGACGCTGCCCGCCTCGACATACAAGGCCCCATCGCCATGAGTACGGATTCCTACACAGTCACACCTCTGTTTTTCCCCGGTGGCAGCATAGGCACATTGGCAATCCATGGCACTGTCAACGATGTAGCCATGCTTGGCGCGCGCCCCCAATATTTGAGCTGTGCATTCATTATTGAAGAAGGTCTTGACAAGGATGTGCTTGAGCGCATCGTGAAAGACATGGCGCAAGCAGCGCAGGAAGCCAGTGTCCACATTGTGACCGGTGACACGAAGGTCGTGCCCCGAGGTATGTGTGACAAGGTTTTTATCAATACCACGGGCATCGGAGAAATCCTGCATGCCCCCTCCCCTTCCGGCCACAGAGCCAAGCCCGACGATGTCATCCTTGTGAGCGGCGCCATGGGGAACCATGGACTCACCATTATGGCGCAGCGTGAAGGCCTCTCCTTTGCCAGCGACGTGCAATCGGACTCAGCACCCCTTAACAGCCTCGTGAGTGATATTCTTGCTGCTGTGACAACGCCGGAGAACGTACATGTGTTGCGTGACCCCACGCGCGGCGGTCTTGCCACGACACTCAATGAAATTGCCACGCAGTCAGGCGTTGCGATACTGATTGAAGAAGACGCTGTGCCCATTGATGAGACTGTGCGCAATGGCTGTTCCTTTCTCGGCCTTGATCCGCTCTATCTTGCCAATGAAGGAAAGCTCATTTGTATCGTCCCGCAAAGCGAAGCGAAGGCCGTACTGGCAGCCATGCAGCAAAACGTGTATGGTCGCGCCGCGTGCATCATAGGTACAGTGCAGGATAAGGGCGACGGGCGTCCCCATGTGGCACTCCAAACACCCATGGGCGGCAAACGTCTATTGACCATGCTTGAAGGCGATCAGTTGCCACGCATTTGTTAAGAGATTTTTTTGAAGGGGATTTGGGGGAAAGCTTTTTTGTTTTTTTGTTTAAGTTTTTTTCTTGGGGGGAAACTTTTTTTAGGAAAAAA
>CAYJGA010000150.1:0-5285 GCA_964369255.1 uncultured Desulfovibrionaceae bacterium | reverse complement strand
TCCCCGGGCGTCGTATTTGCCGTTCCATTTGTGAACGCTTAAACGCCATCGCTGTTATGACAGCCACAGATGTGGACAAAACAGCGCCCGCTGCGTCCACAGCGCAAGAGCTGCTCCTCCTTGGCAAGGACCCCCGCGCTTACTTAGACATTGACCGCATCATTTCCCTCGCCAAGCAACGCGACGTCGTGGGCATCCATCCCGGTTGGGGATTTGCCTCTGAGGACTCTCAATTCCCAAGCAAGTGCAAAGAAGCGGGCATCACCTTTATCGGCGCCACCGCTGAAGCCATGAACAGCCTTGGTAACAAGGTGCAAGCGCGCACCATCGCCCACAAGCTGGGTATCCCCGTCGTTCCCGGTTCCGACGGCGCTGTGGATATTCCCACTGCAAGAAAACTCATCAAGGAAATTGGCCTGCCCATCATGCTCAAAGCCGAAGGCGGCGGCGGCGGACGCGGCATCTTTGCCATCTTTAACGAAACAGACCTTGAAGAGGCCTTCTTCAAGGCCTCTGCCATGGCACAAGCCTCCTTTGGCAATCCGCGCCTTTTTGTGGAAAAGTACCTTACGGACGTGCGTCACATCGAAATCCAAGTTATCGCTGACCATCATGGCAATGTCTTTGCTTTTGATGAACGCGATTGTACTGTCCAGCGGAATCACCAAAAGCTTATTGAAATCACACCTTCGCCGTGGGTGGGACTCACAACGGAACTGCGCGAAAAGCTCAAAGCCTATTCGCGTCATCTTATCAAGGCAGTGGGCTTCCAGTCCCTTGCCACTGTGGAGTTTCTCGTCACAAAGGACGGCGAAGCCTACCTCATCGAAATCAATACGCGCTTACAAGTGGAGCATGGCATTACAGAGTGCCGCTACGGCATCGACCTTGTGGAAGAGCAGATTGCTGTGGCCTTTGGGGCAAAATTACGCATCAATGAAGATATGACAAAGCCCATGCACTTTGCCATGCAGGTGCGCATCAATTGCGAAGACCCCCAAAACAGCTTCTCGCCCAATTCCGGTTTGGTGACGCGCTACGTTTCACCGGGCGGCCCCGGTGTGCGCCTTGACTCAAATATGACGGCGGGCTACGAATTTCCCCCGAACTATGATTCCGCCGGCGCCCTGCTCATCGCCTATGCCCGCGATTGGGACAAGACCATTTGCATCATGCAACGCGCCCTTGGGGAATACATTATTGGTGGTCTCAAAACGACCATCCCCTTCTTTTGTCAAGTGTTGCGCCATCCCCAATTCCGCGATGCGGACTTTGACACGAACTTCATCGCAAAGACGCCGGAGCTTATGCATTATATGGATGTCGCGCCGGAAGGGGAGCGTCTTGCCATGCTTGTGGCGGAAGTTTCTGCCAAGGGCTACAACCCCCATGTACAGCTTGGCGCCTATCGCAGCGTGGACACGCCGCGCATGCCTCTTTTTGAACCCGTACTGCCTCCCATTATGAGCGCAGACAGACGCATGCCCTCGCCTTATCCTCAAGGAGACAGACGAGACCTGCTGGAATATGTGCGCACCGCGGACTATGTGCATATGTGCGACACCACGCCGCGTGACTTCACACAGTCCAACAGCGGCAACCGCTTCCGATTGGCTGAAGACGCCCTCATTGGCCCCTATATGGACAATGCCGGGTATTTTTCCATCGAAAATGGCGGCGGTGCTCACTTCCATGTGGCCATGCTTGCCAATATGACCTATCCTTTCACGGAAGCGCAAGAATGGAATAAGTTTGCCCCAAAAACATTGAAGCAAATACTTGTACGCTCCACAAATGTGCTCGGTTACACACCGCAGCCGCGCAACCTTATGCAGTTGACCGGCGAAATGATTTGCGAACATTATCAAATTATCCGCTGCTTTGACTTCTTAAACCATGTGGAAAACATGCGTCCCTTGGCAGAAGTGGTGCTTGGGCGCAAGGATGTTGTCTTTGAGCCTGCGCTGTCGCTTTCGTGGGCAAAGGGCTTTGACGTCCCTCATTATATGGATGTGACAGAGAACATGCTGCGCATGGTATCAAAAGCCATGGGCGGCAGCATGAAGGATGCAGAGCAAAACATCATCCTTGGCTTAAAAGACATGGCGGGCGTGTGCCCACCGCGCTTTATGACAGAACTTGTCACAGCATTACGCAAGCGCTGGCCTGATTTAGTGCTGCACTATCACAGACACTATACCGATGGCCTCTTTGTGCCCGCCTGCGGCGCTGCCGCAAAGGCCGGCGCCCATATCTTAGACGTAGGTCTGGGGGCGGCGGTGCGCTCCTACGGACAAGGGGATGTGCTCTCCATGGCTGCGTACTTGGAAGACGAATTGGGCTTGGAGACAAAGCTCAACAAATCCGCCATTCGCGACGCCAACTTTGTGTGCAAGCAAATTATGCCGTACTACGACAGATACTGCGCGCCCTACTTCCAAGGTATTGACTATGATGTGGTGGAGCATGCCATGCCCGGCGGTGCGACGTCGTCCTCACAAGAAGGCGCCGTCAAACAGGGCTATATCCACTTGTTGCCCTATATGCTCAAGTTCTTGGCAGGAACGCGCCAAGTGGTGCGCTATCACGATGTCACACCCGGTTCGCAAATCACATGGAACACGGCCTTCCTTGCGGTCACATGCGCGTGGAAGCGCGGCGGTGAAGAAGAAGTGCGCTATCTTTTGAGCGTACTTGACGAAATCACCCGTACACCGGAAGAAGAATTGCGTCCTGAAATGCGCCAAGCGCGCCTTGGTCTGTATCAAGATTGTAATGATGCTTTCCGCAATTTACTGCTTGGCAAGTTTGGCAAGCTCCCCTTGGGCTTCCCACCGGATTGGGTGTACGAAAGCGCCTTTGGCAACGCATGGAAAAATGCTCTGGCTGACCGCGTGGACGTCTCTCCCTTGGAGCGCCTCACAGACAGCGACCTTGAAGCAGAAAGAAAGGCATTACACACGCTGATCCGTCGTAAGCCCACGGACGAAGAATTTGTGCTGTACTTAAATCATCCCGGTGACGCCATTAAGACAATACACTTCAAAACACAGTACGGCGATCCCAACAACTTGCCCTTGCATGTATGGTTTGAAGGTTTGAAAATAGGGCAGGACCTGTACTTCAAGGACAGCAGAGGCAAGCCGCACCACCTTGTTATTTTGAGTTTTTCCGAACCCAATGCGGCGGGACTTTCTGTGTGTCGCTATGTGCTTGACTCAGAAATCATGGCAACAGACATACAGGTGGCAGAGCCAAGCTCGGCAGCACATAAGGGTGTGACCAAGGCTGACCCTGCAAACCCATGCCATATCGCAGCGCCAAGTAATGGCGATTTGTGGGTCACTTATGTTCATCCCGGCGATGTGGTAAAAAAAGGTGAAGAACTTTTCAATGTTTCTATTATGAAGCAGGAAAAGGCGGTTCTTGCGCCTATGGATGCGCAAGTCAAGCGCGTTCTTAAGACTGCGGATTATAAAGAAAGTAAGCAGATGGTTTCCGTGACAGAAGGGGAACTCATTGTGGAACTTGGGCCTGTGCCGCGTGTCTGCCATAATGTGGCATGCCACCAACCTATTCCGGTGGAAAACATTGACTTCTGTCCCTATTGTGGTATAAAACTGGCTGAGCACTCTTTGTAGGCGGTTCGCCCCGTTTGAAAGAGGGTTTCTCGTGCGTTGTTTGTAAGTGTTTTTGCTCGCTGTGCCTTTTCATTATTCAAAGAAAGGGCACAGCGTAGCGATGACAAATACTCTATGTTTGCAGTGCATTATTGTAAGTGCATCATCTCTTACGTGCTTTATCTCTTAAGTGCATATCTCTATGGAGGAGAAAATGGGCAAGAATCAGCAGGAGAAAAAGGCGGCACCCACCGCGCCAAAGCAAGAAAAACCTCAACAACCGTCGAAAGACATGACGAAAGAGCTCATACTCACTGGTGCGGACATTGTCAGTATGGGTGAAAGTGCCGAACTCCTCGTAGGGGGCAAAAACTATAACACTGCACTGATTTCTCAAATTGCAGGCATTCAAGCACCGCATTTTCGCGCTATTTCCTCGTTGGGCTTCCATAAGCTTTTGGATGGCACAAGCGTCATTGCGTCCCTCATCCGACATGTCGTGGACAAAGAGTACAAGCGCGTCGATTGGATGGACTCTGAAATCAATGAGGATCCGGAATTTTTGCAAAAATTTGTCCGCAGCCTCGGACGTATGGCTTTTGAAGCCGGACAAAATCTTGATGATGTACGCATTCCTTTGCGTACATTCATTAACAATGTGGTGGACGGTTTTGCCACATCCCCCGAAGGTATCGACCAATTACGCAAGCGCTCCGTGCTCGTTCAAACAGCTATCCTTTCTGTCGAAATGCCAGAGGATGTGCGTCTTGCTGTAGAAAAGGCCTATGCAGATATTTGTAATGAAAAAGAAAACGAGGGAGAGCTCGTCCCCGTTGCCGTGCGCTCCTCTGCCGCAGGTGAAGATTCACGCAAAAAAGCCTTTGCAGGTCTGCAAGACACCTACCTCAATATGGTGGGCAACGACAAAGTCGTACAAGCCTATCATTGGGACTGCGCCTCCGCCTACAATTTGCGCTCCATGACGTACAGACGCGAAGCCATCTTGGATGCCATCGCAAAGGCCGAACAAGTAGGCGACCAAAGCATTGCAGAAACTGCCAAGGAAGAGTGGGCCATTGAAAATACCTCTCTTTCTGTGTGTATGATGCAAATGATCAATCCTGTCATTTCAGGAACGGCGTTCTCCGCAGATACTGCCACTGGCTGCCGCGGCACTGTGCGCAAAGACCTTGTAAGCATCGACGCAAGCTATGGCCTTGGCGAAGCCGTTGTGGGCGGCAAAGTCACCCCCGACAAGCTCTATGTGTTCCAGCGCGACGATGGTTCCGAAGTCGTCATCCGTCAAATGGGCTGCAAAGACATGAAAATTGTCTATGACGAAAAGGGCGGAACCAAGGAAGTGGAAGTCACAGAACTTGAAGCACTTCGCTGGGCATTGTCCTTGAGTCAGGCAGAGCGCGTCGCCAAGGGTGTGCGCGCTGTGAGCGCCGCCTACGATGGCATGATTATGGACACGGAATTTTGCATAGATGCCAAGGATAACTTGTGGTTTGTGCAAGCGCGTCCAGAAACTCGTTGGAACGAAGAAATCGAATTGCACCCCCACACCATCTTCATGCGCCGCATGGAAGTGGACGCCAAGGCCGCCGCGCTGGCAGAAGTCTTAGTGGAAGGCAATGGCGCCTCCCGCGGAGCAGGGCAGGG
>CAYJGA010000149.1:0-5312 GCA_964369255.1 uncultured Desulfovibrionaceae bacterium | reverse complement strand
TCATGTGGATGTGACAGAAATTGACGGCGCCTCCAACAATAGTGTGGAAGATGCCAGAGCCTTGCGCGAGCACATAGGCTATGCCGCCATGGAAGGACGCTATAAAGTTTTTATTATTGACGAAGCACATATGCTTTCTAAAAGTGCCTTTAATGCCCTCCTGAAAACACTTGAAGAACCACCGCCGCGCGTAGTCTTTATTTTTGCTACCACGGAAGCTCATAAGTTTCCCATCACTATTGTAAGTCGATGCCAACATTTCATTTTGAAACGTCTTTCGGAAGAAGGACTTGTGGCGCATTTAACACATGTTCTGACGCAAGAAAGCGTGGACTATGACAGTGCCGCGGTGCGCATGATTGCGCGCCGTGCAGCAGGTTCTGTGCGTGACAGCATGTCGCTCCTTGGGCAAACCCTCGCCTATGATGAAGGCCACCTCACCGTAGAGGCGACGCGTCAAGTACTTGGCCTTGCTGGACAAGAGCTTTTTATGGGCATAGTTCACAGCATGCAAAATCAAGATTGTGCGGCTGTTGTGGAATTGTGTCACAAGTTGACAGATCAAGGCGTGGACATTGGCTTCTTTTTGCGCGAGTTAACGCAAGTGTGGCGCACTCTCTTCCTTTTACGCGAGGCCGGCGCTTCCATCGCGCCTGTATTGAGTCTTGCTGAGGATGAAATAGCACAGTGGCAGAGCATGGCCAGCGGTTTTTCAGCCGCGCATGTGCACGCAGCATGGCATATGACCTTGGAAGCGCAACGAAAGGTTATCCACAGCCCTGAGCCTGCCGCGGCTCTGGAGCTTTTACTGTTGAATTTGACGCTTATGCCGCGTCTTTTGCCTATCGCACATGCGACGCCGCAGACACAAAGCACAGTGCCGCCCGCACAAGGCTCAATGTCACAGGGGCAAGGCTCAATGCCACCTGCTCAAAATACAGCGCCCTTGCCTCCGCAGGAGCATCCCTCCCCCTCTTCTGCGCACCGCTCCGGCACAACGTCCGCACCGCTGCAAGTCCACGGTGCACGTCATATTCATGAGCCTGTATCTGGGATGAGCAAAGAGCATACTGTCGCGACAAACATAGAATTTATGACGCCTCAAAAGAGTGCAGAGCAGGCGTCCGAGCAAAGCATAACGCAGGCGCTCGAGCAAAACATCGAGCAAAACGTCGAGCAAGCACAGCCAGAGCCGCAGCAAGCCATAGAACCAGAACCAGTGCAAGCCGCACACGAAGGACAGCCAATACAAGCGTCATCCGCTGTGCGTCCGGCGCAGCTCACATGGGAAAGCTTCTGCACACATTTGGAGGCGTCAGACAGCGTTGTCCCATCCTTCCTCTTACGACAGGCACAAGGTGAGTTTCACGAAAACATTCTTACAGTGACGCCAACATCTCACATTGTTCACGAGCAACTGCAAAAGCATCACGATACGCTTTGCAGCGCCGCGCAGGCCTATACCGCTGCGCCTGTAGAGGTACGCCTTGCAGAAGCGACGCAGACAGTGCATAAATCGGAAGCTGAACTCAAAGAGCAGTTTCTGCATCATGAGGAGATGCAAGCATGTCTCACTATTCTTGACGCGCGTATAAATCGCGTGCGCCCAGTATAGCAGGCCATTGCATAGAAACTAAGAGTTGATCCTGCAACAAAAAATGGAATCCTTATTACGCGAAACCACGACACTCTAATTGTATGAACCATTCTCAATAGTGCTTGCCACATCCTCTTGAGAGTGTGCCACACCGTCAAGTAAGACGAGGGTGACTTGTGAGTTGTTTTACATTTTATTCGGCAATGTCCTCTCATGTTTTCATTCAAATGCGCCGATTGTCTATCTAAACAGCTGTTTTTTTGAAAGGGTGTTTGGGGGAAAAAAAGAAGAAAAACAGTTTTCCCCAAACCCCTGTCAAAAAAACAAATTAGAACAATGACCTGACTAAGGCATAAGCGGAGCGAGCATGAGCCCTGTGTTGACGGGGAGCCCCATCATAATATTTGCATTGGCTAACGCCTGACCGGAAGCTCCGCGGCACAGATTATCAATGGCACTCACCACAAGAAGCCTTTTTGTGCGCGCATCCACCACAAGGCCAATATCGCAACACATCGTGCCACGAACATGACGCAGTTCCGGTAACTGCCCTATGGGCAGTACGCGAATCCATGGGCTGTCCTTCCACGTTTCTGTGTAGATGCCATGAATGTCCTCAATGTTCAGCTCTTTTGCGAGCTTTGTGTACATAGTGGCAAGGATGCCTCTGTTGATGGGCAAAAGGTGCGTATTGAATGAGAGTGTGAGAGGGGTCTTCGCAATCACAGAAAGTTCTTGCTCAATCTCTGGCGTATGGCGGTGCTTTCCAAGGTTATAGGCTTTGAATGTATCGGACACTTCACAGAAAAGTGTTCCGACGCTGGCCTTGCGTCCTGCGCCCGTCGTGCCAGATTTGGCGTCAATGACAATATCTTTCGTACTGATGCAGTCATGCTTTAACGCCGCATAGAGGCCAAGGATAGCGGCGGAAGGGTAGCATCCCGGATTGGCGATAAGTTGGGCTGTGGCGATGTCCTCTGCATACAATTCTGGCAGACCATACACAGCGCTGGCAAGCGCGTCTTGCTGCGTATGGGGGACATTGTACCACGCTTCATATACAGACGCGTCGCGGATGCGAAAATCTGCGGAAAGGTCAACGACTTTCACATTCTTAGCCACAAGCTCCGCACCCATGTTCATAGCTGTGCTGTGGGGCACCGCAAGAAAGACGACGTCGCATCGGGCAGCGGCTTCGTCCATGTTGGGCGCTGTAATGTGTACATCCGCACCGGGCAAGCCCTCAAGGAAAGGATAGTGTTCGCCAAGACGCTTGCCCGCCTCTGCGCGGGAGGAAGCAAGGACAAGACGCATGTGGGGATGTCCCACAAGAAGGCGCGCAAGTTCCATACCCGTATAGCCTGTGACACCGATAAGACCGACTTTTATATCGCTCATGATTTCCCCTTACGCGTCCACGTGTTACCGCGTTTTAATGACATATTTCATACGCACTTCGTACAAAATGCCGCTCAAAAGTTGTTGTTCTTCCGCATCAAGGCAGCCCTTTGTTTTGCATTGCAGCATGTCCAATATGTCAATGGTATGCCGCGCGAGTATAAGGTTTTCCTCCATAGCGCCCGTATCCGGATTGGGCACTTCCCCAAGCTGCACAAGGGCAGAGGATGCCAAGGACAAGATGAAGGTGGAAAATGTCACTTCTGGCATATGGTGTTGTGTGTTGTCATTGCTCATATCATAGACCCTTTTTTAGCATTTTTCCTTATATTCCTGCAAAGCTGCCTCGTAGGCGGCAAGCGATTGTTCCAAATAGTCGCGACTGGCAGAATAGCCCCCCACATCTTGCAGCGCTTGTGCAAGCGCATGCAGTCCTGCAGCCACATCTGCCCAATCCACCCATCCCATATGCCCGATACGCACGATGCGTCCTTTCAAATGGTCTTGGCCGCCGGCCATGATAATACCATATTTCGCTGCCATCACTTGTAAAAGCTTTATGCCATCCACACCTTCCGGCAAAAGAACGCTGGTGACGCCCCATGCAAAATGCTCTGCCACAAGTGGCTGCAAACCGAGAGCACGGACGCCGCGTCGCGTCATAGCAGTCAGCGCCCATTGCTTCGCGTAAAGTTGCGTTAAGCCCGCGTCAAGCATCATGGTGAGACTTTCGTCTAAGCCAATAAGCAAGCTGACGGGCGACGTGAAAAGTGTTTGATGCTTTTCAACGGACGCTTTTTCTTTCAGGAGATTAAAATAAAAACATGTTTGCGGAACAGTCTCGGCCTTTTTCCACGCGCGCGCAGAAAGCGCAAGAAGGCTTAATCCCGGAGGCACCATCAACCCCTTTTGCGAGCCTGTCAGAAGGCCCCATTCGTCCATGGGGCTTGGCGAAAGCCCTACAGAGGAAATACCATCCACCACAAGGAGCACATTTTCTCTGTCACGAGTGACAGCGGCAATGTCTTTTACGGGATGAAGTACACCCGTGGACGTTTCCGAAAGCTGGATAAGAACGCCGCGGATACTCGCATCGGCATCAAGAATATGGCGTATGGCCTCTGGTGATGCGGCTTGCCCCCATGGAATAGTGAGCGTCTGCGTCTCACATCCGTGACACTCAGCAATGTGTCCCCAGCGTTCACCAAACTTCCCTGCATTGATGACAAGTAATTTTTCGCCCGCACGAAAAAGCCCATGAATAGCAGCCGTCATGGCGCCGGTGCCTGAGGTACTGAGTGGAAGCACAACTTCCTGTGTGCCAAAAAGTATTTGGAGCTTTGACTGTAAACGCTGCATAATGGCCTTAAATTCAGGCTTCCTGTGATGCAACATTTCTTGCGCCATAACAAGACGTATCCTGTCGGGAATAGGGGTGGGTCCCGGTGTAAGAAGGCGATGTTTATTGAGCATGGATGTATTTCTCCTTATCTGGATAAATGCTATTTGGGGATGGTTGTGATAATATCTTCATCAAAATCAATAACCATTCTGACAGGCTCGTCAAGGTCTTTCAAATGCCATACGCTGTATTGTTTTATGGGGGTCGCCGGCTCATGTGCATTACTTTCTATGATGGTGCCATAGACCTTAATAGCGAGCGTGCCCCGTGAAGGAATGTTGTTCTTTGCCACAAGTGCTTTATCTTCCGGTGACATATATCGAGATGTCACCGTGAGTCTTTTTCCTTCCACTTTGAAGTTGAAAAGCCCCGTCGCTTCGGGATAGGCATAGGGAGAAGAGTAGGCAAAGGCTGTGCGAAATGTGTGCTGCCCTGCACGCTCAATGTCCATACGCGTATGCTTTCGCTCCTTGATGACGCGTGTAAATTCGCTCATAATTTGTTGCGGAACGAGCTTTGGGTCAAGACTTTGCTCATACATGGCATCGCTGTACAAGAGCATCATATACAACTCACCTATAAATTCAAATGTATACGCCTTCTCACTAAAGTACAGTGTGGCAGTGTATTTGTCGGGCACAAAACAGCCAGACAAGAGGCACAGCATGAGAGCTGTTGTAAACGCAACACACGCGCGTTTGTATGGATGTAAAGAAAACATATGTTAATAACCTACTAAAAAAATTAGCTTACAGTTCGTTCAAAACCTACAACTTGTATTTTGACGAAGCAAATGCTGCTTTTTCAACGGCTTGCTAGGCGCTGTTTCTAAATAAACTCTTTTGCATTTTGTCACAGCTCTCAAAATGTCAAAACAAGTTCTTTTGTATAAAACTACAAAACATCTCTTCAATC
>CAYJGA010000148.1:0-5337 GCA_964369255.1 uncultured Desulfovibrionaceae bacterium | reverse complement strand
GGAATGTCCTTTTTGTCCACGGTTTTTCCGTAGCGCTGCGCAAGTGCGCTGATGCTGTGCGGGATGCCCACATAGGCAGAAAGCGCCCGAATGGCTTCAATGCACATATGCGCGGCTTCTTCCGTGCTCGCTCCGTGAATATCACGCCCTAAAAGTTGCGCCATTGTAGCAAACTTGTGTGGATTTGCCACAAGGTTGTATTGTGCCACATGGGGAAGGAGTATGGCATTGCATTCGCCGTGAGGCAAGTCATACATGCCTCCGAGCTGATGCGCCATAGCATGCACATGTCCAAGCCCCGCATTGTTAAATGCCATTCCTGCAAGATATTGCGCATAGCACATGCCTTCACGCGCAACAACATTGCTTCCATGCGTCACGGCTTCGCGCAAGTGCGTTGCCATGAGCAGTAATGCTTTTTCAGCGCATGCGTCTGTAATGGGTGTGGCGTCTGTGGACACATAGGCTTCCACAGCGTGGGTGAGTGCGTCCATGCCGGTTGCGGCAGTGAGAGAGATGGGCATGCCTAGCATAAGGATAGGGTCATTGATGGCAACCTTGGGCGTAAGGCGCCAATCAATAATGCTCATTTTGACCTTGTTTTGCGTGTCTGTAATAATACAAAAGCGCGTGATTTCCGACGCTGTGCCCGCTGTGGTATTCACTGCGATATAGGGCGGTAAATCATATGTTGCTTTATTCAAGCCTTCATAGGCATGAATGACTCCGCCATTACTCACAACAAGTCCCACACCCTTCCCGCAATCATGGGCAGAACCGCCACCAAGTGTGATTAAGCTGTCGCAGCCTTCTCGTGTATATATCTGCACACCCTCTGCCACATTATGGTCTGTGGGGTTGGGAACGGTTCCGTCATAGATGGCATAGGGCATGTTCGCTTCATCTAAAATATCTGTGAGCTGCCGCAAAATACCTGTTTGGACGATACCTTTGTCTGTGACAATGAGGGGTTTATGTGCGTTGAGGTCTCGAATTTTTTTTGGTACCCTTTTTACGGAGCCGGCGCCCACAAGTGTGATGCTTGGCAAAAAAAAGGCATCAATTTTTTCTACAATTTCCATGGAGTCTCCTTCTTGTGAATTTTTGGTACATGAAAAGGCATAAACTTGTCAAGTGAATGATTTTTTTTTGAGAAATATTTTCAAAATTTAGAAGAAGTCGTCTATCATGCCAGAAAGATTATGTATTTTCTAAATAAAAACACTGGCGAAGGTCGCAGAGCACTTCTTGCATTTTTTTACAAAGAGCCTTACACTCCGCAATCAATTTATACCTCATTGGAGGACGCATATGCGCTCGTTATTTTTTCGGACACTGGTGCCCTTGGGCTGTTTGGGACTTTGTATTTTTGCACAACCGGTACTGGCAGAAGAAAGCAAATATGAATCCCTCAAGCGATTTAGTCGCGTGTTGGAACTTGTGGAACGTCACTATGTCGAAGAGGCGTCTCGCAAGGAGCTTCTTGATGGAGCCATTAAGGGGATGCTTGAAGGCCTTGACCCTCACTCGACCTTTATGAACCCTGACGAATATGAGAAAATGCAAGAAACCACGTCCGGTGAATTTTCCGGCGTAGGTATCGAAATTTCTTCTGAAAACGGTCAAGTAAAAGTGGTGTCACCCATCGAAGATACACCGGCCTTCCGCGCCGGTTTGCAGCCCGGTGACATTATCTTGAGCATCGACGGCGTCCTCACACAAGAGCTTTCCTTGCAAGAAGTCGTTTCTAAAATCCGTGGTCCCAAGGGGACGGAAGTGGAACTCAGTATTTTGCACACAAATGCCACAGCGCCGGAGACTGTGCGCATTACGCGTGACTCTATTCCGCTGATCAGTGTAAAAATCAAGGAACTTGAAGAAGGCTATCATTGGGTACGCATCACACGCTTCTCAGAGCGCACCACGGACGAATTGCACGAAGCTTTGGAGCAGGCTGAAAAGCAAGGCGTCAAGGGCATAGTCCTTGATATGCGCAATAATCCCGGCGGCCTTGTGGATGAGGCTGTGAGTGTGTCTGATACATTTTTAGAAAAGGGCACTATTGTTTCCATCCGTGGACGCAACGATAAATCCTTGCGTGAATATACAGCAAAGAAACATCAAGGCGATGTGCTTGTGCCCCTTGTGGTGCTTGTTAATGCTGGGTCTGCGTCAGCGTCCGAAATTGTTGCGGGCGCCCTGCGCGACCATAAGCGGGCAATAATCCTCGGCGAGCGGACATTTGGGAAAGGCTCTGTGCAAAATATCATCCCCCTTGCCGACGGTTCCGGTTTAAAAATCACCGTTGCTTTGTATTATACGCCCAATGGAAGCTCCATTCAAGCGGAAGGGATTAAACCAGACCTTGAAATTCCTTTTGAGCAGCCTTCTGACAAGCAAGGCGGTTCGCGTAATATCGTTCGCGAAAAGGATTTACAAAGGCATTTAGAAAGCGCTGAAGAAAAAGCGCAAAACAACAAGCAAGGTGGCTCCGCTTCCGATAAAAACAAGAAAGAAGCGGACGAGGTCGCTGAGCAATTGGCACGAGACAATCAATTGCGTATGGCTCTCCAATTTGTGAAAAGCTTACCTAAGCTTCAACAAATTCAGACTGGGTCATAAACACGCAAGAAAATAGTTGAAATTCTCAAAAGCAAAGGGCATGCCTTCTTCAAAAAGAAGGCATGCCCTTTGTCCTTATAAAAGTCCCATATAAACTCCTATGAGGAGCAAGGTCTATTGTGCAACTACAAGCTGCAATGCTTCGTGTACGATATTTTCCGCCGTCAGTCCCACAAGAGTACGCAGCTCTTGTTGCGTTCCGTGCTCCACGAAGGCATCGCCGATGCCCAAGCGTTTGAGACGGATACCTCCAAGCAAAGCATTGTCTGCCAGCAGCTCCAATATGGACGACGAAAAGCCGCCTGCCAACATCCCCTCTTCCACAAGAAGAAGCTTCGCATGGTTCCGCACCAAGTCTAAAATTTGCGCGTCAGGTAATGGTTTAAGCCAAATGGGATCAAAAACTGTGACGGACACATTGTGCTCTGCCTGCAATGTTTTTGCAGCGCTCAAAGCAAAATGTGCACACGATCCCACTGCCATAATGAGCATATCCGCCCCCTCACACAGTATTTCCCCTTGTCCTTCCTCAAGCGAGCGTAATTCGGCATTCCCCGCAGAAAGCTGTGGCATGATGACGCCGTGTTCCTCGCCAAAGCCTTTGCCACGCGGATAGCGAATGGCAGTGGGGGCATTGCCGCTGATTGCCGTAAAAAGCGCATGACACAAGAGGGCTTCATCGCGCGGTGCTAAAATGCGTATATGAGGAATATGTCGCAAGTATGCAATATCAAAGACACCATGATGGGTGGCGCCGTCTTCGCCCACAAGACCTGCGCGATCAAGACAAAATGTCACAGGCGCTTTTTGGAGGCAAACATCATGCAAAACTTGGTCATAGGCGCGTTGCAAAAATGTGGAATAAATTGCCACAACAGGACGCAGGCCTTGCATGGCAAGGCCTGCGGCAAAGGTTACCGCATGCTGTTCGCAAATGCCCACATCCATAAAACGCTCAGGAAAACGCTCTTGAAAGGCGTGGGTGCCTGTCCCTTCGGGCATGGCGGCAGTGATGGTGAAAATACGTTCATCGCGCTCACCAAGAGCCGTAAGACACGCGGCAAAGGCATTTGTAAATGTGATTGGAGCGCATGTTTGCGGCGCCGGAGCGGACGGAATTTTTTCCGCAAGGCTCTCCGCTTCTTGCCTTTGCGTCGGGTCAAAGGCGCCCACACCATGGAAGTGACAGGGGTCTTTCTCCGCAGGTGCATAGCCCTTACCCTTTGTTGTGAGTACATGTAAAAGCACAGGGCCGTCTTCCACAGCCGCCGCCTTTTCAATGTGCTTTTTCAAAGCCACAAGGTCGTGCCCGTCCACAGGGCCAATGTAGGTGAAGCGAAAGGCCTCAAAGAGCATGCCCGGCGTAAAAAATGACTTAAAACTCCACTCGCCTCGCATGGCATAGGTAGCAAGGTCGGGGCCAACCCGCGGAATGGAACGCAACAGCTTCAGCACATCCTTCTTTGTTTGGCGCACCCAACGACTGGAGAGCGTGCGGCTCAAAAAGCGCGAAAGTGCGCCCACATTGGGTGATATGGACATTTCGTTGTCGTTCAAAATCACAATACATCGTTTTTCCATATGTCCCGCAAGGTTCAAGCCTTCCAGGGCTTGACCTGCTGTCATGGAACCATCTCCAATCACAGCGATGACATGCTCGTTCGCGGCGTTTTCGCCGCGCGTAAGGTCACGCGCCATAGCCATGCCAAGCGCCGCGGAAATGGATGTGGACGAATGCCCGACGCCAAAATGGTCATAGGGACTCTCTGAAGGTCGTGGAAAACCTGAAATTCCATGCAGTTTGCGTAATGTCGCAAACTGGTTTGCACGCCCTGTGAGGAGCTTCCATGCATAGGCTTGATGGCCTACGTCCCACACAAATTTATCTCTGTCGGCATCAAAACAGTGGAGAAGCGCCAGTGTCAGTTCGACCACACCCAACGAAGGCGCAAGGTGTCCGCCGTTTTTTGAGACCACTTCAATAATGCGTTGACGCACTTCTTGGGCAAGTTGTTCGAGCTGCGAGTTATCAAGCGCGCGCACGTCGACAGGACTGACAAGCGAATCGAGCAGCGTTTGCGAGAGGGGAGTGGGTAGAGAGGCAGATAGGGTGTCGAGCGATGTGTCGGGCACTGCAACGCACGAAGTGTTTGGCACTGTTTTGAGCAATGTGTCATGTGAGGTGCCATGTGAGATGTTGGGCGTTTCTACGGGCGATGTATCGGGTGACATGTCAGACAGGGGTTTAGAGGCATCATGCATATATATTTCCGGAATTAGTAAGAGCGTTGTACAACATACACAGCAAGGTCACGCAAGAAATCGGCTTCTTCGCCGTCAAACCTGTCGAGGCTTGCAAGGGCTGTGTGCATTTGTTCGTCTGCCAGCTCGCGGCTTCGCTCAAGTCCAAGCAGTGACGGATACGTTGTTTTTCCGTGCTGCACATCACTGCCCGCCGGTTTGCCGAGTGTTTCGCTGTCTGCGGTGATGTCAAGAATATCATCGGTGATTTGAAAGGCCATGCCAAGGGCTGTGCCATACTGTTGCAGTGCTGTCATCACTCCCGCATGTTCCACTTTCACCGCACCTGCCAAAAGAGCGCCGCACACGCACGACGCTTGAATGAGCGCTCCTGTCTTCAGACTGTGCATACGGCGCAATTCTTGGAGTGTGACTTCCTCTTCGCCTCGTCCTGTGAAGGCCATATCCAGCACT
>CAYJGA010000147.1:0-5368 GCA_964369255.1 uncultured Desulfovibrionaceae bacterium | reverse complement strand
GCGGCGTCACGAGCATGCCGTCCATACGGTTCACAAGGAAGACGCGGTCAGGATTGTGTGCCACGCGTTTCACTTGTTCCTTCATTTGTCCCATGTTCATTTCTACGACAAAGACGTTTTTTGCGTTCTTTGTTTTTTCGCGCACCATGGCACCGGGGAAGGGCCAGAGTGTTTGCAGTTCGAGCAGGCCGATGCGGTCGCCCTTTTTGCGGCGTGATTCCACAAGCTCGCGGGAGCTGCGTGCGGAGGATCCGTAGGAGACGATGATGTGCTCGGCGTCTTCGAGGTGATATTCTTTCCATCGCGCCAGAACATGGGCACGGTTTTCGATTTTATCTACGAGGTGATATATTTGCTGTGTGACTTGGTCTGGATGTTCGGTGGGGAAGCCGAAGATGTCGTGGAAGAGGCCTGTGACGTGGTAGCGGTGGATGCCGCCAAGGTCAGAGATGGGGAGGCGACCGTCTTCACGCGGCAAGTATGGGTGATAATTCCAGCCTTTTTTCACGTCTGTTCGCAAGCGTTCCACCACTTCCATTTCGCCGGGTGCGGGGATAACAAGCTTTTCGCGCATATGCCCCACAACTTCGTCGAGGAGCAGGATGACAGGTGTACGGAATGTTTCCGCAACATTAAAGGCTTCCACGGTCATGGTGAACACGTCTTGGATGGAGGAGGCTGTAAATACGACGATGCTGTGATCGCCATGTGTGCCCCATCGTGCTTGGTTCACGTCGCCTTGAGCGACCTTTGTGGGCAGACCTGTGGAGGGGCCTGCGCGTTGGACGTTGACCACGACACAGGGTATTTCTGCCATACAGGCGTAGCCGATGGCTTCTTGTTTGAGGGAGAATCCGGGGCCGCTTGTGGCGGTCATGGATTTTGCGCCTGCGAGTGAGGCGCCGCACACTGCGCACATGGAAGCGATTTCGTCTTCCATTTGCATGAAGGCGCCGCCGATTTTTGGCAGGTCAACGGCTAAGAGTTCGGCGATTTCCGTGGAGGGTGTGATGGGGTATCCGGCAAAGAAAGTCAACCCGGCATACATTGCCCCTTCCACGCAGGCGGCGTTCCCTTGTACAAAGCGTACGTTGTCTTCATTCATGAGACCACCTCTTCCTTCACAGCCGCCTTTGCTCTTTGCGGCTTTTGGCTTTTGTCCACATCAATGGCAAGGTCAGGACAATAGAGTTCACACATGCCACAGACGATACACTTCTCGGCGTCATGTACGGCTTTATCTTTGACGAGACTCAATGCCCCCTTGGGACAAAAGGCCACGCAAATGCCGCACCCTTTACACCATGACGCAGTAATGTTTACTGCTCCCATACATTTTCTCCTGATATTTAGGCATCCCAGATGCATCATCCGGGGCACATTTAGAAGAAGGTGAAACAACCAAATTTTTGCATATTACACAACTCGTGCAATATGTGGCGATGACCATACGGCATAGGCATGAACAGCGCAACTACTTTTCTTATGGTTTTGTAATTATTTTCACGTGATTTTGATTGTGCTGTTTCTTCAGTAAAGAAATTTTTTTGAAGGGAGTTTGGGGGAAGCTTTTTTTATTTGCATCTTCATTTCGAAATTGCCAACGTGCATCTTGTTTTTCTGCCCACTTATTCACCGGACTTAAACCCTATCGAGAAATCTTGGACGAACATAACACTCAAAAAAAATTCGGAGTTTACAGATACCTTATTTCGATGATGTACTGGATATGTATGAAGTGGCTTATGAACTTGGCCTTGACAAACGCACGGTGAAGAATTTAGCGTTCGATTTAGGCGGCAGGCGATTCGGTAAGCGCTGGCGTTTCCAGTGGGGCATTGTATCGGGGTATGCTGTACGCAATCCAAAACACCATACTTGCGGCGCTTGGCAACAGCGGAACAGGTCAGGGCGTGAAAAACCTGTTCGTAGCTAAAATTCCACAGGAACAGGCTCAAAAAAAGTTGTAACCCACGAACGCTCTGGTACACAAAAACATGTCTAACACCTTGAAACAGCTATTAAAAAAGGAAGAGGGAAAACGCCTTAAAGTTTTCTTCCCAAAAAAAGTTTTCCCCACAAGCCTTTCAGAAAAAACAAAAATACGTGCTTAAAGAAAACACACTACTAGAAAGGATATAACATGTCATTACTTTGCATTAAAAATGCCACCTATCTTGGTACACAGGTTGACGTGTGTGTGGAAGACGATCGCGTCCGCACCATGGTTCCCACTGGCAAGGCTATCCCTGCGCAAGCCGAAGTCGTCGACGCAAGCGGCCTCCTTCTCTTTCCAAGCTTCATCGATGCCCATGTCCACTTGCGTGAACCCGGCTACGAGTATAAGGAAGATGTGGCCTCCGGCCTGAATGCCGCACTTCATGGAGGCTTTGGCGCCGTCCTGTGCATGGCAAATACATCTCCCGTCAACGACAGCGCCGCTGTCACCACATTCATCCGCGACGCAGGCAAAAAAGCCTTTCCCTACGGCCCCACAGTCTATCCCATAGGCGCCGCCTCAAAAGGCCTGCTCGGCAAGGAAATGGCACCCCTCGCAGAACTGGCAGAAGCAGGGTGCGTGGCCTTTTCAAACGACGGACACTCCATGGAAAGCACAGAGCTTCTGCGCCGTGTTATGGAATACGCCGACGACCTGAACATGCTCGTCATCGACCACTGCGAAGACGCCACCCTCGCACGGGGCGCTCATATGAATGAAGGCGTCACCAGCGGTCGCCTCGGCGTCAAGGGGCAGCCCCATGTGGGCGAGTCCATGCAAGTGGCACGCGATATACTTCTGGCAGAATACCTCCAGCTTCCCGTACATATTGCCCATGTTTCTTGTAAAAGCGCTGTTGACCTCATACGATGGGGCAAGGAGCGCGGCGTGCGCGTGACCGCGGAAACATGTCCGCACTACCTCCTTCTTGACGAAAGCGCCCTCGAAGGATACGCCGCCAATGCGAAGGTCAATCCCCCCTTGCGCACACCGGCAGACAGAGACGCGCTCCGCGCGGCTGTCAAGGATGGCACCATCGACATACTCGTCACCGACCACGCACCCCACGCCGCCCATGAGAAAGATTGCCCCCTCGACGAAGCCCCCAATGGCTTCACAGGTCTCGACCTCGCTGTGACACTCTCATGGCAGCTCGTACAAGAAGGCGTTCTCACGCCGGCAGACATGCAGCGTTTATGGTGTACGCGACCTGCTGCAATATTTAACCTTCCTTTCAATGCCTTTGCCCCCAACGATCCCGCGGACTTTTTTTTGTTTGACCCCACCCACGAATGGCTGGTACATGCAGACAGCGTATATTCCAAAAGTTGCAATACCCCCTTCGTAGGCGAAACACTGCGCGGGCGTGTGGTGGCGCACTACTTATCCGGAAGAAAAATATTTTAAAGGATTTTTATATTTATGATGAAAAAACATTTGATTTTCACTGCCATTTGCGGCCTTATGCTCACATGGGGCACTATGGCGCTGGCGGCATCCGCTCCTACATCTCCTGCACCTGCGTCTCCTGCGGCCAATGACGCCTTCACCCGCAGCGCCGACGACAGCGCCGCAGGCATCCCCGCCATGCCATACAAGGCCATACTTAATCAGCAAAACGGTCAGCTTTTCGCCAAAGCTCTTACACGCCTGCGCTATGTTGACGGGCGCAAGGTCATTGTTCTTCCTCTGCCGCGTCATGCCGCAAACGTACAACTCTCCCTCCCCCTCAAGGATGGCAAAGTGCAAGGGCGCATTCTTGCGTGGGCAACAGAAAACGTCCTCCCTTTCAAACCTCAAGGCAGCGTAGAAAAGCACCGCATCACCTATGAATCCATGCACGACTCCCTGCAAGGCGCCCTCACAGCGCTGGAGGCGCAACATTCCGCCATCCTCGCACCCCTCTACAATATGAGCGTCGCCGACGCGCAATCCGCCGTCGAAAAACTGCGTCCCTCCCTCGCCCTCCTCGGCACTCATATGTCAAGCACTCGCAGGGACATTGAAAATGCACGCAAACGCGCAGAAAGCTTCGGCGACGGCGTTCCCATGAGCCAGCAGCTCGTCATTGAAGTTGCCGCAGACGCGCCGGAGTACACAGAGTTTCTTGTGGAATATTCCTACATCCTCCCCGGCGCCCGTTGGGAGCCCGTTTATACCTTCAACGCCGATACGGATCAAAACACTATCGACATGCAGCTCGCCGCAAAAATTACGCAAAACAGCGATCTTGACTGGCATCACATCCAGCTTGACCTTGTTCTTGGCACCGGCAACGAACGCGGCCTGCGCCCCGTGCAGCCGTGGATTGTCCGTCAACGAGGGCAAGCAGAAGCCGGCTATGCCATGGACGTCGCACCACGCGCGCAAATGATGCTTTCAAAAAATGACGGCGCCGACATCAGCGCCCCCGCATGGGATGAGAGCGGCAATGTCGCACGTTGGCACTTCAAAACTGCCCCCAAGATTGCCGAAGGGGAAAATCAACTTGTCTTGCAAAATGATACGTGGAACATCCCTCTTACGCGTCTTGCACGCCCCTCTGTGAGTCGTGACACTGTCTGGCTCAGTGCCGACTATGCGCTCAAGGGCACGTTCATGCCCGCAGGTGAGGCGACCTTCCTCCTTGACGGTGTCATGGTCGCACAAAATATGTTCCGTCCCGCCGGTGGTCGTGCCTTCCTCTCCTTTGGTCCTGACCCCCTTGTCACCATTGAGACGAAGGACGATAGCCGCCGCAGCGCAGAAGAGGGCATCATAAGTAAAGAACAGTCGTGGACATGGAACTGGACATACGTCCTTCGCAACCAGCGCCCAAGCGCTGTGACAGTGCGCGTAGAAGAGCCACAAACACAGCTCGAGGACAAGGCCATGAAGGTCGTCTATGCCGACAAGCCCGCGCCACAGAAAGGCCCCGAATCCACATTTGTCTGGGAACTTCCCGTCCCCGCCAAGGGCACAAACAGCATAGAACGCCGTGTGACGCTCACTGCGCCCAAGGGCATGAATCTCATGCTTGGCAAACCCTAATTTGTTTTTATCTGAACAGCTTGTATGTGAGGGAGGACTTTTTTTGAAAAAAAGTCCTCCCTCTTTCTCTTTCAAAGAACCACCTGTCTCATGAGATACTTGTCACTTCTTGATGCACAGAACTCCTTCCCAAAAATCGGACAAATGTGTTAGAGTGTGTTCCCACAAGCAGCATTATTACATACAAGTGCTTATCCTGACTGCGTCTTATCTAGGCGCTGTCGTCAAATAGCGAATTTTCGTGCTATATCAAGGAAGATGAATTTATTTTTCGGGCGTGTATACAGACATACATAACAGAAAAATAAATGAAATCTGACGCAGAGATAACCGAAAAGG
>CAYJGA010000146.1:0-5399 GCA_964369255.1 uncultured Desulfovibrionaceae bacterium | reverse complement strand
CGCGTCAGTGAATCCTGGAGGCAGCGGCAGGGCGGCTTGCTGCGACGCAACGGAGCCAGCGGCAGCCGGCGGCGTATAGGTATTGTCCGCGACACTCGACGACCCTTCTATGAGCGTAGGCTCCACGCCACAGGAGCGCAAGAAGGCGATGGCAGCGCCGGCAGGCTGTGCGGCATTGACAAAGGCGCCTTCGTCCTCAGCAGTGGAGCCCCATGTGTTGACACCTACGACATGTCCGTGTGCATTGACAAGGGGGCCGCCGCTGTTACCGCCTGCGATGGCGGCGCTGTGGACGATGCTCTTCATGGCGCCGTCGTCCACAAAGCTGCTGACAATGCCTTCTGTGTAGACAACAGGGGGCAGGCCTGCAAATTCCCCTTCGTCGAGGATGGAGGAGAGCTTTGTATCATGACGCAGAACGATGTCGGGATAGCCCCACGCACTCACGCGGTCGGTGCGGCGCGTGTTGACATTGAAGGGGAGGATGGGGAGTTGTACAGGGGGTGAAAATCGCAATACTGCGAAATCGTTGTAGTCGTCGTTGACTTCTTTGACGAGGCGCGCTTCCATGAGCGGGAAGTCGCGTCCTGCGACGTAGAATTCTTCGGCGTCGTTGGTGACATGTCCGTTGGTGAGTATGTAGCCTTGTGCCACGGAAAAGCCTGTGCCAAGGGAGACGCTTCCATTGCCATGGTCGCTGATAATAAAGACAGTTGCTGCTTCGAGGGTGTTGGCGATGGCGACGCGTCGTTCTTCTGCTCTTTGTATGAGGGCGTCAAAGTTTGCGGCGTCTGCGGCGTGTGCTGTGGACAGGGAGAGGGGCAGTGGCAGGCAAAGGGCGGCTGCGAATAGGAGGGGGAGCACGATGCGTGCCACGAGATGTGTTCCCTGATGTGTTTCCTGATGTGTTTTAGGACGGGGTACGAAAGGAGTGGTGGGATGATGCGTATACGCGTGCATGCTGTTGTCCTCCGGCGTGCCCAATGTGAGAGGCGAATCATCTGCCAAAGAGGCATATGACGACGTGTAGCTTACACGGGCAGCAGCGTAAAAAATGGTAAAAATGTCTCTAAAAAGAAGTCATGAAGCGCCAATAAAATACATTTTTCAAAAAGCCGTGTCAAACAAAAAAAACTACATCTCTGCTAATGTGTTTTTATTACAGTCGGTTGATTATGTTTTTTTGGGGCTGTTTTTTATGCGCTCTCTCGCTTTTCCCCCTTGCTATTTTTGGAAAATATGTTTATATTTTTCTGGTTATTGATGTCACTATCGTTTGTAGTGCAATTCAATATGAGGTAATATTATGGAAAAAAAGAATACGCTTGCCGGGCCGACCCATGTCAGAAAGCCTGTACCCCATATGGCAGATCCGGGCTTTGACCCCGAGATGCTCTTTGTGGAATGCGCAAGTTGTGGCAATCCCATTCTGTGGGAGCAGGGACGATCCACTGAAATACTGCTTGGTGCGGGCATCGATCCCTTGGAGCTGGACGCCCACTGCCTACTCGTGACCGATGGTTGCCCGCGGTGTTGCAGTGGCAGGTTTTACCATGTGCAAGTTTATCGTGTGGAAAACAGTCAAGAGTTATGGACATGCTCAGGTCCCAAGGGGCGGATTGGACATGACTAAAAGCATTATACGCCCGTATGAGAGTATGGGCTTCTCTTGTCGTCAGCGTTCATAGCAATACTCTCTGTCGCATATTCTATGTTGTATAATTTATGTTGTATAATTTATGTTGAAATCCTCTTTTTCTGACAAAGCAGAGCTTGTGCAGCGTGCTCGACATGTTCAAGAGGCTCTCGCAAAGCAGTATCCGGAGCCTGCCACACATCTTGTGGCGCGTAGTCCGTGGGAATTGCTTGTGGCTGTCATCTTGTCTGCTCAATGTACGGACGCTCGCGTGAATATGGTGACACCACATCTTTTTGCGCGTTGGCCTGAACCTGTCCACCTTGCGGCAGCGCATAGCTCTGATGTGGAAGAGGTTGTTCGTTCCACAGGATTTTTTCGCAATAAAGCGAAGAATATTATAGGTGCGGCGCAGCGCATTATGACGCATTTCGGGGGCGATGTGCCGCGCACCCTCAACGACCTCATCTCCCTGCCCGGTGTGGCGCGAAAAACGGCAAACGTCGTCTTGTGGACTGCCTTTGGCATAAATGAGGGCATTGCGGTGGACACCCATGTGGGACGAATAGTCTATCGCTTAGGGCTGACCGCGAGTACGAATCCCCTTATTATCGAACAAGACCTTATGGCACTCTTTCCTCGTGAAGAATGGGGGCGCGTCAACCATCGTCTTGTGTGGTTTGGACGAGACATTTGTCCTGCGCGCAAGGCTCTTTGTCATACCTGCCCTCTGGAGGCTGTGTGCCCAAAGCATGCAGTGTGCTCAAGCTTGAAGTAAGACAAGAATGAATTGTAAGCTATTTTGCATTTTAATCGGCGCGTTTTGCTGGGCAATGTGAAAGGTTTTCTCCTCGTACCTTCTCTCAAGTGTGAGTAGTCACTCTTGCTTTATGTGAATTTTTTTTTCAAAATCCTCAATAAATGCTTTTCTCTTGGATATTTTTTCAGTATGGTGTGCTCACACAAAAGGCTTTTTAGCCGCTTTTTTCTCATTGGCTCTTGTTGCAGCCTGTGGCGTCTGAGAAGTCGCAGGTTGTGGGGTCATCCGCAGGATAGTCTGCAGAGCAATCAGTAATAATAGGGCACATATGACTACAGCATTTTCAGAAGAAGGACGCAGTCCTTGGTGGCGACACTTTGACCATGGCATTGAGCCGCGTATTGTCATCGAAAAGCGCGCCTTGCAGAGCTATCTTGATGAAGCCGCAACGACGCATCCCACGCGTAAGGCTATCATTTTCCAAAATTACAGCCTCACATATAAAGAATTGCAGGTACAAGCAGAGCGCTTTGCTGCGGCCTTGCGCTTGCGCGGCGTTCAAGACGGCGACCGTGTCGCTATTATGTTACCCAATATTCCGCAGACGATGATCGCAGTGTGGGGCGTGCTTAAGGCGGGCGCTGTGGCGGTTATGACCAATCCTTTGTACATGGAAAAGGAACTGACCCACCACTTTCATGACTGCAACGCGCGCGTCCTCATCACCTTAGACTTGCTGTGGCCGAAAATTGAGGCGCTGTACGACAAGTTGGACTTGAAGCTCAGTGTTGTCACTCGCGTGGCAGACGGCCTTGCCTTCCCTCTGAATATTTTGCAGCCGTGGAAGGCCAAGCGCGAAGGCTCCTTACCGGAAGTGCCCTATGATAATGAAGGCATCGTTTCGTGGAAGCGCTTTATGAAAACGAAGGAGCGCTACGCTGCCAAGGTAGACGACCCCGAAAACACGCTTGCTCTTTTGCAGTATACAGGTGGCACCACGGGCGTGTCCAAGGCTGCCATGCTGACCCATTATAATATGGCGGCGCAGATGCAGATATTGAGCTATATCATCGGCGAAGCACCGGAAAAAGGTTTTACGTTCCTTGGGATTTTGCCATTTTTCCATATTTTTGGCCTCGGCGGCAATATCTTTTTGACGGCCTTTTATAAAGGTTCCACCATCCCCGTGCCCCGCTATACGCCCCGCGATCTTCTGCGCACCATTGATAAATACAGGCCGAACTTCTTCATCGGCGTGCCCTCTGTGTATATTTCCCTTATTCAGCAAAAAGATTTACCAAAGTACGACTTGAGCTGTATTGAACTGTGTATTTCCGGTTCTGCGCCCTTCCCGAAAGAGGCGCTCAGCCGCTTCCAAAAACTCACGGGCGCGCGTGTGACGGAAGGCTTTGGCCTTACGGAAGCCTCCCCCTGTATCACGGCAAACCCCATCTATGGCTTGCAAAAAGTGGGTTCTGTGGGCGTGAACTTGCCTGCGACGGAATTGCGTATTGTGGACATGGAAACGGGGCAGCATGAAATGCCCGTGGGCGAACTTGGCGAAATTATTGCGCGCGGCCCGCAGGTCATGGCAGGCTATTGGAATAAGGAAGAAGAAACGGCTTTGACCTTGCGCGATGGGTGGCTCTACACGGGCGACATCGGCTATCAAGACGAAGACGGTTACTTCTACATTTCCGATCGTAAGAAAGATATGGTCATCATCGGCGGCTACAATGTTTATCCGCGCGAAGTGGACGAAGTGCTCTACGAACATCCCAAGGTGGCGGAGGCTGTGACTGTGGGTATTCCTCACAGAACGCGCGGCGAAATCCTGAAAGCCTTCATTATTCCCAAGGAAGGCAGTGAGTTGACCAGCGCGGAGCTTGTGACGCATTGCCGCGAAAAGCTCGCCAATTATAAAATCCCCAAGGCCATCGAGTTCTGCGAATCCTTGCCGAAGACGCTTGTGGGCAAGGTGTTGCGTCGTGCGCTTCGCGAGCAAGAAGTATCGAAGTTGAAGGAAGCCGGACATTGGGATGAGAGCGGCGTCATCGAAGAGGATTTTGTGGATGAAGCCATTAAGGCGCAAGAAGAAGTGCAAAAGGCCGCAAAATTGCGCCTTCAAGCAGAGGAAATGATGCTTGAAGCACGTAAGAAAGCGGAAGATATGCTCAACGAAGCTCGCCTCAAGGGTGAAGAGATGATGCACGAAGCCCGTAATGGCGCCGAAAGGCTCTTGGAGCAGGCAAAGGAGCTTGCGCGAGAAAAGGCAGAAAACATCGCGGACAGCGTGGATAAGGCTTTGAAAAGTGTACGCAAAGAGGATGTAAAGGACGCTGATAAAGACTCCATCACGCATATCAGCCCGACGCCCATAGAAGCCAGCGCCGCAAGCGTTGCCCTCAATACTACTGATACTACTGATACGACCCTCGCCGACACCGCCAAGAGCGAGAAAGTGCCCGTGCAAAAGTCGTAGGGCTGTTTTCCCGTCATTCCGATGTATTTTTTGAAGGGGATTTGGGGAAAAAGTTTTCCCCAAACCCCTTTCAGAAAAAATAAACTCCTAGTGCTTTGTGAAGGCTAAAAGCTTATTTATATGTTCTTTTGTTAATCTCATTCGTTTGTACATTCTTTTGGACGATTTTGCGATATTTATCTTTTTCCGCCTCGCGCCCGTTTTTTTGCGCGTCCTTGTACGCACGTATCTATATACGCTTACGCAGGACGCGCAAAAAGAACGAACGCGAGGCGAAAAAATCTAAAAATATGCACAAAATCGTCCAAAAAAGTGACATCCATACTTTTTGCTTCGTGCTGACGCACAAAGCAAAAAACCTGTCCTTCGGACGAAAGGCAGGAGCGGAGGCAAGCATAGAGAATGCGCGCCCCGCACCCACGGGAATTGCACTAAAACAAAGGAAGCTTTTAGACAAGACAAGGCACTAGGGGCTGTTTCTAAATAAATTCTTTTGCCCTTTGCCACAGCGCTCAAAATGT
>CAYJGA010000145.1:3228-5419 GCA_964369255.1 uncultured Desulfovibrionaceae bacterium | reverse complement strand
CCAAGAGCATTTTGCAAGCATAATTGCGAATGATTCACACAATCGGAATATGCTGTCCTTCATTTGCTCTATCCTCAATCTAAGACTTGCTAAACCAAGCTTCTTTTGATACTCCTATCGAACTTTAATTCAAGGAGAATATCATTATGAAATTCATGCGCGTTTTTGTCATCCTTTTCCTCATGAGTCTTTACCTCATGCCCGCGGTTTCCCATGCACAAACCCGTGTTTTTATCGCAGAAAATGGAACAAGCGAAAGCATCAGCCTCGCCTTCCGTTACTATAAAGACGGTGAGTGGGTCACAGAAGGCTGGTGGCAAGCGCCAGCGCGTCAGACGAAGGAAATTGTGCTTCCTACAGACAATGACGTCGTTTACGTCCATGCGCAGTCTAAATCTTACATTTGGCCCGGCGAGACGGATTCAGAAGACATCAGACACATGATTGTGAGCAATAAATTTAGGGCTCTTGGAACAAATACTCCCAGCGGACAGCATCGCCAAACCGTCGACTTTGACTATGTAGAGTTTGATAGTGATGGCAGCGTCATCTACGAGTTTTTTGAATAAATCTTGCTTTGTATTATGTTTTTTTGAAAAGGCTTGTGGGGGGAAAGCTTTTTTTTCCTAAAAAAAGTTTCCCCCCAAGAAAAAAACTTAAACAAAAAAATAAAAAACAAAAAAAGCTTTCCCCCAAACCCCCTTCAAAAAAATCTCTTTATTTAGAAACAGCCCCTAATACTCACAGATTAATATTTCCCTGTGCCGCACGCACAGCCAGCGCCGCTTGCGTCAATCGTGGCGCCGCAGGCGGTGATAGGAACAGTTCCCGGCACAGCGCCACACGCCTCATCAAACCACACTGCCATTTCAGTCTTTGTGGGAACACGACCTGTGAGCTTCACGACGCCGTCGATGCTCACCGCCGGAGTGGACAAGATGCCTGCCTGCATAATTTCTTTTAAATCAGAGACCTTTTCCACAGTCACATCGTTCCCTCTAGCCGCAGCCACTTCTCTTACAAGGCTCTCAGCTTCATTACATTTTGCACAGCCGGGACCATACACTTTGACTTTCATGACATTTCCTTTTTTTAGAATGTTATAGAATGTAGGGGCCCACAAAATTGAAGAGCCAACCTACAAGGGTAAACATAACCCATAGGTATACAAGAAAGGTTGCTTGCAACTTCCACGTCATAATCTGACGCAGGAGCATAAATTCCGGAATACTGGCCGCCACAGAGCTCATGCAAAAAGCCAGTGTCGTTCCAAAGGGCATGCCCTTCATAAGCAGGCTTTCCATGACGGGCACAATGCCTGTCACATTGGAATAGAGAGGAATGCCTACAAAAACAGCCGTAGGCACTGTCCACCATTCCCCTGCACCAAGATTTTCGGCAAACCAATTTTCCGGAACAAAACCATGCAAAGCCGCGCCCACACCAACGCCAATAAATACCCATTTCCACACGCGCTTAAAAATACTGCGCGTCTCGGAATAAGCAAATATATGACGGTCATAGACGCTCAGCTTTGGCGCTGCACTCCCGTCCTCAGAAGGTATGTGAGCCGGCGCATTTTGCATGGCTTCAGCAATAAATGGCTGCAACCAACGCTCCGCGCGCAAGGCGTCCATGATAATACCTCCCACAATACCAGCCGTCAACCCCACCATAACATAGAGCAAAGTGAACTTCCAGCCCAATAAACCCCATAGGAGTACCACGGCAATCTCATTGATCAGGGGCGATGTAATGAGAAAGGACATGGTGATTCCTATGGGAATACGCGCGGTTGTAAAGCCCAAGAAAAGCGGAATACTTGAACACGAACAGAAAGGAGTCACTGCGCCAAAGGTAGAGCCAAAAATATAGCCCACACCACGCCCCTTGCCTGCCAGATAGTCTCGCACCCGCTCCACATTGAGCGATGCCCTCGCAAATCCAATGATATAAATGAGCGCCACCATAAGCATAAGAATTTTCACCGTGTCATACACGAAAAATTCTAAGGAATGAGCCACATGAGTAGCCCAGCTCCCCCACAGCGCCGCACTTTGAACTTCAAAAAATGAATAGACAAGCCAATGAGAGGCCGGCAAAATAGAGGTGTACACGCACAGCCATACTGCCGCCAGCGCCAATACAGTTGCGTAGTACGTTCTGTTCCATGTGCCCAACAATGGGCGCC
>CAYJGA010000145.1:0-3128 GCA_964369255.1 uncultured Desulfovibrionaceae bacterium | reverse complement strand
TGCTTATATTCCGTGAAAAAAACCGCCGCCCGCTGGCGCAATGCCTCCAAGGTGGCGTCAAAAACCGCCTGCACAGCCGCCTCGTCGCCCTCCGCCCTGTCAGGGTCAGGCATGCCCCAATCCAAACGACGCACAGGGCCAATGTAGACAGGACAGGCCTGCGCCGCCTCCTCTTTTGCAGACGCGCACAGGGTTATGACCACATCCGGCTTTGCCGGCAGATTGTCCCACGACGTACTGGCAAGCCCGGTGATGTCGATACCTGCCGCCGCAAGTGTCGAGAGTGCCCGCGGGTGCACGCGCCCGGTGGGCTTGCTGCCTGCGCTCATGACATGCACATCAAGCCCATCCTGCGCCGCCATATGACGCAATACGGCCTCTGCTATGATAGAACGACACGAGTTTCCTGTACACAAACATAAAATATGCATAATAGTTCCTTTTATATCGTGAGTGCTTCTCATTTCAATAATTGATGAAATATTGAAGCTTTTGAGTAAAAAAACACAAGGCGCATATCAAGAGCTGCCTATCCAGCGAGGCGCATATCAAGAGCTGCCTATCCAGCGAGGCGCATATCAAGAGCTGCCTGTCCAGAGAGGCCTTTGTCCAGAGAGGCCTTTGTCCAGAGAGGCTCCGGCATGAAAAGCGCGCGTGACACTCAAATCCCTCGTATCCTCTCCCGCCCCGCCTTCAGCCTTGTACGATCTCGCACTGTGTATCACACGAAGTAATCTTTTTGCGTGGCAAGATGCCCGACGCGACATTGCTGACAGCGCGACACTTGAGGCAGTGCTCAGGGTCTTCTGCGCAGCACTCTTCCGTTAAGTAGGCCACGGTGTCCAGCATCATGGAGATATTGGCCTTATAGCGCATAAAACGCCCTTCCCGCTCCACGTGGGCAAGACCGCTGTGGACAAGCGCTTTTAAGTGGAAGGACAAGTTTGTAGATGGAACATCTAGATATTGCGACAATTCCCCTGCCACCAGTCCCTCCGGCGCGTGCTTCACGAGAAGCCGGAAAAGCTCAAGGCGCACGTCCGACGACAGTGCTTCAAAAATTTTACATGCGTGCTTCGTTTCCATGAATTGATAATTCAACATCTTTTGAAATATGTCAAGAGGAAAATCAGCGTTGCGCAAGTTTTTTTGAAAAGGGCTTGTGTGAGGGGGACTTTTTGATATAAAAACAAAACATCTTTTCCTTCTTTCATTCGAGAGCGCCGATTGTTTAGCTAACCAATTGGTTTTTTTGAAGGGGGCCTGCCCAACGGGTGCCGAAGGCATAGCCGTTAGACGAGGAACGAGCCTTACGGATACAGAGAGCAGAGATGTTTGGGGGGGAAACTTTTTTTTTCCAAAAAAAGTTTCCCCCCAAGAAAAAAACTTAAAAACAAAAAAAATTGCAATAATTACAACTTATTTCCTCTTGCCTTTTCGGCAACATGCAAACATACAATGCCAGAGGTCAGGGGAATATGCCACGCACAACTAAAGCCGGCATCGCGCATTTCGTCTTCAAGTTCCATGGCTGTGGGAAAGGCACAAATACTCTCTGCAAGATAGGTATAGGCTCCATCATCTTTTGAAAAAATCTTCCCCACATGCGGCAAGAGGCGTTTCAAATACACATTGTAGAGGCCGCCCCAGATGGCCTGCTTGCCGGAACCAAATTCTAAAATGCAGGCGCGTCCGCCGGGCACAAGCACGCGCACCATCTCTCGAAGCGCCTCGTGACGCGGCAATACATTGCGGATGCCAAAGGCCATGGTGATGGCGTCGACGCTGTTATCTGGCAAGGGGAGGTGTTTTGCATCGCCGGCAATGGGGAAAATATGATTTTGTGCGCGTTTTTTTTGTATTTTCTGTTGTCCGTACACGAGCATGGGCGGGCAAAAGTCCAGCGCCGGAATAATCGCGGACGGGTGCGCCCTGTGTATGGCAAGGGACACATCAAGAGTGCCGGCGGCAATGTCAAGCACGCGACCCGTAGAAAAAAGCCGCACTTCACGTACAAGGCGGCGGCGCCATATGCGATCAATGCCAAGACTGAGCACCATGTTGAGCCTATCATACCACGGAACTATACGCTCAAACATGGAGGCGACGGCTTTGGCGTGCTCTTGCGAAGTTGGTGCTATGCTTTTTGGTGTCTTAGGCGTCATGCTTATTACGGCCTCCGTCCGCCGCCTGTGTGGTCTCGTCTTCCGAGGCAGACAGCGTCTTTATGACAACACCGTACACCATGGGGAACAGTTCGGCAAAGTTTGAGGGGGAAATAGTACGTGTTTCAATGAACTTGGCCACCAGTTCCTTAGTGACTTGCAAGGCTTCTTTGTTTAACTTATCCATGTATATTACTCCGTTACATCATTTTGTGACATATTTCTCAATGTTTCACGTACTCGCATTAAAAAAAGCGCAAACACTCACGGCTGCCCTCGCGCACGGATGACGCAAGGGCGCACAGAATGTTCACGCTTAAACAATAGATTGCTTATAGAAACAGCCTATTAGGGGTGACACTTTGACTTAGCACAGCCAGTCAATTCTTTCTTCTTTGCCTTGTCATCACCAACAAACTTTGCGTGACAGCTCACGCATGTGTCATACTTGGTGCCTTTCTTGGCGTGCATAACAAAGTAGTAGCTGTTTGTGCCTTTCTTTGCCTTCAAGTCGTCGTGACAGCCGGCTGTGGAGCACTTTGCATAGCTTTCCTTGCCATCCACAGGGTGGTGACATTCTACGCATGTTACAGTGGTGTGGGTGCTGTGATTGAAAACCACAGGTTTTTTGCTCACAGCCATCTTCAAGCCGTCTGCGGGCACTTCTGGTTGTGCAAATACAGGCACAGCAAAGGCCACCACAAACAGCGCCAATAATGTCCATAACATCTTCTTCATAACTTGGCCTCCTCATGGTTAGTGTATGAATCATGAGGAGGGTGCCATAAAAGTATGCCCCTGTCAATATGGAAGGACGCGGCATTTTAATTTTGTTTTTTTGAAAGGGGTTTGGGGGAAACTTTTTTTAGAAAAAAAAGCTTTTCCCCAAGAAAAAAATAATGAATCAGCACGTCATTCCGATTGTGTGAACTATTCTCAATTATGCTTGCAAAATACTCTTGA
>CAYJGA010000144.1:0-5465 GCA_964369255.1 uncultured Desulfovibrionaceae bacterium | reverse complement strand
GATTTGAAAGGAAAAACAGTCCTCCTTGTGGAAGATATTTAAATCAATAGAGAGATTGTTATGGCGCTGCTTGATGGAACGTGTGTCACTATCGAGGTAGCAGAGAATGGCTTAAAAGGTTTTGAGAAATTTTCAGAAAATCCAGAAGCCTACAGCCTCGTTCTTATGGACATACGCATGCCAGAAATGGATGGCTATGAAACGACGCGCCATATTCGTGCGCTCAATAACCACCATGCGCAAAGGGTCCCCATTATTGCCATGACAGCTAACGCTTTCCGCGAAGATGTGGAACAGTGTTTTGAAGTAGGTATGAATGCGCATGTGGGCAAGCCGATAGATTTTAATGATTTTTTTACGCAGATACGCAAGGCTCTGGCATTATTTGAGCGAGATTAAAAAACACTTTCTTTTTTGTGCGCGGTGTGGCAATATGACTCACTTACGTTGTAGTCGAGCATGGAGTAAGTTTTGCTGAGTGGGGTAAGGCTTTTTTAAAAAAGCTTCCCCCTGTTCACGAGCTTTTTGCATCCAAAAAGTGACTATTTACAAGAGGTTGTATGAGGTCTGTAAGGTGAAGGGAAAAATTTATGGATTTGCGTCCCATACTGCATAGCATCGCGCCGCGCATAAAAGCTTTGCGCCGCCAAGTGCACGCGCACCCGGAAAGGGCATGGCTTGAATATGGCACGGCGGCGCTTGTGGCGCAAGCGTGTACGGCGTGTCAGACGCACATCACACTTGGTGCGGATGCTGTTCGTGCGCAGTCCCGCCTTGTTCCGCCTCCTGCTGCAACCTGCGCGAGAGAAAAAGCGCGCGCCATATTGCAGGGCGCCGAGGCCTCGTGGGTCGAGGCCTTTGGTGATGGCTTAACAGGGCTTTGGGCGGATATGCATTTTCCGTCAAGGAGTGGTTCTTCTTCTTCTTCTTCTTCTTCTTCTTCTTCTTCTTCTGTGCACGCTTCTTGTGATTTACCTGCCTCGTGTGGCAGTGCTGCTTCTTGTAATCCTCGTGAAGGCATGATTGCAGGCGCCGACACTATCCTCGCTCTGCGCTTTGACATGGACGCCAACGAAGTCACAGAGTGCTCCAGCACTCCCCATCTCCCTCATATAGAAGGCTTTGCCTCACAAAATCCGGGGGTCATGCACGCCTGCGGACACGATGGACATGTGGCTATGGGTGTTGGGCTTTTGCTGGCGTTGGACGCTGTTCGAATGCAGATGCCGGATGTGTATAAGCAGCTTGCGGGGACAGTGCGTTTTGTGTTTCAGCCGGCGGAAGAAATAGGGCAGGGCGCCAAGGCCATGCTTGACGCCGGCGCCATGGTGGGCGTGGGCGAGCTTGTGGGCATACACCTTGGCATTCAGGCGCGAAAGCGCGGCGAGCTTATCTGCGGAACCACGCAATTCTTGGCAAATTCTTCCTTTGAAATTGACTTTCATGGACGCGCCGCCCATGCGGGCTTGGCGCCGCATACGGGAAGGAATGCGCTTATGGCGGCTGCTGCTGCTGCGCAGGCCATGCAGGCCATTTCGCGTCATGGAGACGGCGCTTCGCGAGTGAATATAGGTGAAATGCGCGTGGAAGGTGCGGCAAATGTCATTCCCGCCCATGCGTGGCTGCATGGGGAAACACGAGGCATAAGCACGCATATCAACGAATTTATGCTGGAAGAAGCCATGCGCATGAGCGCGGCGGCGGCTCAGATGTGGGGATGTACGGCGACATTTACACATACAGGCACTTGTCCGAGTGGCATGTCCGATACGGTGCTTGCGCAAGAATGCTTTGATATTGCGCAGAGCATGCCTTGTTTTACTGATATACGTTTGACAGAAAAGTTTTGGGCATCAGAAGATTTCACATGGTTTTTACAGGATGTACAAAGCAGGGGCGGCCAAGGCACCTTTATGCAGCTGGGTATTGATTGGGTGAGCGGGCATCATACAGAAAGCTTTGATTTTAACGATGATATTTTGCTTGATGGCGTGGAATTATTGCTGCGCTTTGTATTGCAGAAGTTGACAGCAAAGAGATAGCATGCACATTTACACCGGGTATTTGTTTATTTTTATAGCCGCGATTTGTTGGGGCTTTTTAGGGATTTTTGGGCGTATCGCCATGGACGCGGGGCTTGCTCCTACAGATGTGGCATTTTATCGCGCCGCCATAGGCGGCGCTTTTATGCTTATGCATTCTGCCGCGGTGCGTGATATTCGCGTACGTGAGCGGAAGGATTTATTGGTATTTGCGCTCTTTGGTCTTACATCCATTGCGACATTCTTTGTGGCCTACCAGTACGCGGTGAAGGAGGGCGGGGCGGCGCTTGCGTCTGTGCTTCTTTATACGGCGCCGGCGTGGGTGGCTGTATTTTCGCGTCTTTTCTTTGGTATAAAGTTCACCTTAGTGACGACGGGCGGCGTGTGCTTGGCCTTGGTGGGTGTTGTGCTCATCAGTTATTCCAGCGCCGGAAGCGCGACAAATCCGGACGGCCTTTCCTTTCTTGGCGTCTTCTTTGGTCTTCTGTCGGGTTTTTTATATGCGACACATTTTATTGTGACAAAAAAATACCTTGCCATTTATACCCCTTTTACTTTCTATGGTTACAGCTCTGTGGTGGCGGCGGCGTGCATCTTGCCATTTGCGCATGTGCGCTTATATATGCCATGGGAGACATGGCTTGCCATTTTAGCCATCGGTTTTGTGTGCACATATATTGCGTACTGGGCATACTGCGAAGGTATTCGGCGTCTTAATCCTACAAAGGCGGCCGTTTTGGCTACATTGGAGCCTGTGATTGCTACAGTGGCAGCGTGGGCGATATGGAATGAAAGCTTTGCCGGCCTTGGCTGGTTTGGTGCTGTGCTTGTGATTGCCACGGTTATCATTTTGCTTTTTGACGATAAAAAACGAGCGCAGTCAGCGAGAAATACGGATATTGTTTAGGTATGATTATATTTTTTTTGAGAGCTTGCGCACTCTTTCTTGCGCTTTTGTCGAGTACCGATCCTGCGCATGCGCAAGATGCCTCATTGCAGTTTAAAAATTCCCTTCCGCCGCTTTTACTTGCCATGAAGGTGCCCACGACTGCGCCGCGAGTGACACTCTTGGGCGAGGAGGCGGTTCTTATTGAAATGGCAACGGATTTAAATAAGACACACGCGCGCATGCGAACACGATGGCGCGCAATCCGAGGGGCTTTTGATGCGGAAATTTTCAAACCGAGCGTCATTCCACTGCCTCCGCACAGTCGCCAGCAGTGGGCAGAACTGTCAAAGCGCATGCCCCACGCTGACGCCATGAAGCGATTGCGCTTTATCAATGGTTTCTTCAATAATATTCCGTCTGATTCGGATATAGATACCTATGGAGAAAAGGAATATTGGGCAACGCCGCAAGAGTTCTTAGAAAACAGGCTTGGTGACTGCGAGGACTATGCCATCACAAAATTCTTTGCCTTACAGCATTTTGGCTGGCCGCCGGAAGACTTGTGGATTATCCTCCTGCACGACAATATAAACGACGGAATGCACGCTGTCCTTGCTGCGCGCAACAAGGGAAGAGTCTTTATACTCGATAATTTAAGCAAGCCTGCGACACTTCTTATTCCTGAAAAGCAATATTCAAAGCAAGTAAAGCCCTATCTTTTGTTGAACAACCAAGGGGTGTGGTTCTTCCCCTCCAGCACGAAAAAGGGTTAGTGTCACAGCATTCTCATTGTGTTTTTTTGAAAGGGGTTCGGGAAGATTTTTTTTTCTTCTTGGGGGAAAACTTTTTTTAGGAAAAAAAAGTTTTCCCCCAAACATCTCTGCTCTCTGTATCCGTAAGACTCGTTCCTCGTCTAACGGCTATGCCTTCGGCACCCGTTGGGCAGGCCCCTTTCAAAAAAACCAGCTGTTTAGATAGACAATCGGCGCTTTCGGATGGGAAGCTTTAAAAAGTATAGCCAATTAAGTTAAAAAATATTATTACTATACAAAGTAACGCACCTCAATAAAAGCTCATTTCTAAAAAAAGCTTTCCCATTAGTCTCGTTTCAGCAAAAGCCACACATCGCCTTTATTATAAACGCTCATGGCCTTATCGTGTCCTTCTTGCCCTTCGCCAGCATAGAGGTCGATACGGCGCATCTTTATAGCGCCACCTGTATCTTGTGCAAGGCCAAGGCCGTGAAGGCTTCTGTCACTGCCCGTAAGCACTCCGGCCTTTGTTTTGCCCGTCGTAGGGATGGAATAAGCCACGATACCGCCAAGTGGCAAAACGCGCTCATCCACAGCAAGGCTCACCCACGGCTCTAAAGGCGCACCGATGGTACCCTGCGGCTTTTTGGCTCCATAGCGGAAAAACACATATCCGGACGTGTGACGCAGGAAATCTCGTCTTTTCTTGGGGTTTTTATCCCACCATGCGCGCATCCCCGCGATGGTTGCATCCCGCTTTGCCACTTGCCCTGTGCGCATGAGGTAGCCTGCCATACTTTGCCCGCGAGAGCCGTTCAGACCCGCAAACAAGATAGCCTGTCCCGAACCATCATCAAAACGCAAGTAGCCGGAACCTTGAAGCATAAGGGAATACACATCAAAAGGATGTTGCATCCACGCAATCTCAAGACCCTTTCCTGCCAAAGCGCCGTCAAGGTCTATTTCCTCGCGGCTAAAATACGGCTCATCCGGCCTTATGACTTGAGCAAAGGCCTCTTCAGGGCACGAGTGGTCTTTCAGGCAGTGAGCAAGCTCCGGCGCAAGTTCTTCGGGCAAGCGATATAAGGGATGCTCGTAACCCGGCTTTTTCGTGCGGCTCGCTTGAAATATGGGCGAATAATACGACGTAAAATGCACCTGCGGTTCCACATGCTGCCATGTAAAATGCTCTGCCAAAAGCTCCGGCTTGGCATCCAGCTCCGGTAAAAGCTGCAAGAGCAACTCAAGGGACGCTGTCACCCGCGACCATGGCAAAATCGCGCCATTATGCTCTAAAGCACGCTCATGCTGCGGCCACGAACGCGCATAAGCGAGCGATCGCAGGATGTGCGGCTCAAGCTCTCGCCATGAGGAAAAACCTTGGCGCCCCTTTTGCAAAGCCAAAGCCCGCGTACGCGCTTCCTTTACTGTGAGTGGCGCAAGAAGAGGCTCGTCAAAGGTAAGAGCCTCAGGCAAGGGACGCGACGGCGCATGCGGCATCGCATGCGGCGGAGTCGCCGGCGCCGGCTCCGGGTGGGTTGGTGACACAGCCTCACCTCCGCACGCCGTGACACATAAAAGCATAAGGGCGCATAAAGGCGCCTGTAAAAAACGTAAAAACACTCAAACCTCCACGCTTACAAAGAACAATCGAGTGCCTTGTCAGCACTAAAAGTGTAATTTTAAAATCTGAATCATTGTGTGCATTTACTACAAATGCTTTTTTTAAGCTTCCCATCCGAAAGCGCCGATTGTCTATCTAAACAGCTGGTTTTTTTGAAA
>CAYJGA010000143.1:0-5471 GCA_964369255.1 uncultured Desulfovibrionaceae bacterium | reverse complement strand
ACAGAAAAGTATTGTATTGAACATTGCGATGAACTTATCGCGAATAATCAAGAATTATTAGAGTGGGTTAAAAACAAAGGCTGGAATTTGGCCAAGCAGCATAAATTAAATATGGAAAATAATGAAAAAACATGTCCGTTAATATCAATTTGCATTCCATATTATAATCATGGCCAGTACCTTGAAGAAACTTTAAATTCGATAAAAGAACAACGTTATTCAAAATTTCAATGTATTATTGTAAATGACGGAAGTACAGACTTGCTTTCACTTGAAGCTTTTGAAAAATGTAAAAATACATTTGATAAACGATTTGAATTTTATTCACAAGTGAATGCCGGGCCTAGCATTGCTCGCAATTATGCAGCAACGCAAGCTCGTGGGGAGTATATTACTTTTTTTGATAGTGATAATATAGCAAAGCCTTTTTGGCTTGAAACACTTTATTCTGCGATTACCAATTCTAACCTTGATGCTGTTGGCAGCCATTTTGAAGCTTTTAGCAATGATAAAACTAAATTAAGCTATCGGTATGCCCCTCTTGGTGCGGATTTAGTTTCAGCTACCATTGAAAATACTATTGGTGATGTTTCATTTATCTTAAAGAAATCATTATTTGATGAGCTAGAAGGTTTTGCTTTAACACGACATGGGTGCGAAGATTGGGAATGTTTAGTACGCTTAAGCCTTTTGGGCTATACATATGATGTTATTCCAGAAGCACTTTTTTTATATCGCTGTACGGAAAGTGGCATGTGTCGCACCATGTCGCAGTATCATAGCAGAATGCTTGTCATGAGTACATACGCAAAACATCTTCCGGCATATGCAGGTGATACATTTAAACTGCTTCTTTTACCGCTCTTTGCGGGACATGGCGGAAATGCTGTCATAATTCGTACTATGCTAAAATTTGGTATTTGGCTTGAAGAGAGATATTTGAAGATGTTTCCCGCTGGAAGCAAAGCACAGCGTTTTTTGTCAGCCTTATGGTATAAGTGTCGCGGTGCTTTTAAGCTGTAATTCTACGATTTTAGCTAAAAGCTTTATAGGTACAATGCGTGTTCTGATGCTTTTATCCTTTGTGTATACCCTGTCAGGGATACGATGCATGAACGATATAATTTCCTCACCCTCAATTCACAAGAAACTATGCTCAAAAAAAACCTCACCCCACCCCGCTCCTTCATAACCCAAGCCATGCGCGAAGCGCAGCATGGTCACAGAGGAGCCATGTTTTGGTTCACAGGGCTTTCCGGTGCCGGAAAGTCAACCCTTGCGCACGCCATGGAAAAAGCCTTTTTTGAAGCAGGGCGCCAAGTGGTGGTGCTTGACGGAGACGTCATCCGTCATGGCTTGTGTTCAGACCTCTCCTTCAGCCCTGAGGGTCGAGCAGAAAATATCCGCCGCATAGCAGAGCTTGGCAATGTTTTCATTAAGCAAGGTATTATCTGCTTGTGTGCCTTCATCTCTCCCCTCAGAGCACATAGGGATATTGTCCGTGCTGTCATTCAAGACGGTTTTTACGAAATATACGTTTCCTGCTCCTTAGAAACATGCGAACACAGAGACGTCAAAGGCTACTATAAACTTGCCCGTGAAGGGAAAATAAAAAACTATACCGGCATTTCTGCGCCCTACGAAATTCCGGAGAATCCTGATTTTATCATCGATACAGACAGTGCCTCAGAGCATATGTGTGTAGAAAAACTACGCGCTTTTATCGAAAGTAAAATATGTCGCTCAGGTGCCGACACAGGAAAACTCTCATCACCATGAAAACCGCATGCATCATTATCCACTATGGCGATGTGAGCGTGACGCTCAACTGCCTCACATCGCTTCTGCAATCCACAAAAGGCATGCTCATCCTTCTCGTCTGCAATACATCTTATGAAGAAAGTGCTCGTGTCTATGCTGCGCTGTGCGCGCGTTTTTCGCACGCATGCATCTATAAAAATGCGCCAGGCGCGGTCAAACAAGATGCGGACAGAGCAGATACGGGCAGCACAAAAGCATCCATCATCCTCCTCGAACAAGGAAGCAACGCAGGCTATGCGGCTGCGTGCAACGCCGGGCTTCGAGCATGCACGCGCTTCCCCTTCCTGCAATATGCGTGGATTTTAAACAACGACACACAAGTCGCCACAGACACACTCTCACATCTTGAAGACTGCCTCGCGAACTCCCCGCAAAGTATCATAGGCACAGCCGTCTACACAATGAGCAATCCGCAGCAGCTGGAACTTGTCCTCGGATGCCGATTTTCCCCGTGGACAAGCATCTGTACGCCGTGTCACGATGCACATGCAGTATTCCCGCAGGTTGATTACGTGTACGGTGCCAGCATGGCATTTCCCCTTGCCCTCGTGCAAAGCATTGGCCTCTGGGATGAGCACTTTTTTCTGTACTATGAAGAGCACGATTTCTGTGTTCGCGCAAAAAAAGCAGGGTATGCCTTCGTCTGGTGCACGAAGGCAAAAGTGTGGCATCACGGCGGGCAATCTGCAAAATCTCGCGTTTCGAGCATCGCAGACGAAAAAACTCGCGTCTCGCGCCAGTTTTCACACTATCACGAAAACCGCTCCACTTTTTTATTCCTCAAAAAACATACGCCGTGGGCGCTCCCCACAGCCTTAATCATACGCACCCTCACAAAACTTGTGCTCCTGCCCCTACGCGGACAAAGCGTTCTTTTACGCGGATATTTTCAAGGCGTCTACGACGCTTTGCGTACAAAAATATAACTCAAGGCGTGCGCATATTCCCTCTTGTGCACATATCAAAGCGCTTGAACTGTAAGAAAAATCAAAACACAGAACATACCCGCAAACTTAACCATGGGCATCAAGGCTTTCATCAAATAAAGCACGCCTACTTTTGGACATTGAGCGCGTATTTTTGCGCCTTGCGCACGATGCCGGATTGACTGACTCCCAGCTTTTTTGCGGCCTTGTAGGTACTCCCCTCGCTTTCAAGTGCCGCGGCGATGAGCCTTTTTTCCACCTCCTCCAAAGCATCCTTGAGGGAATAGTTTTGAAAGATGTCTTCAGGGCGCGCAGGCGCAGGCAAGGGCGTCGTGCTGCGGAGGGAGGAGGATGGCGCTTGCTCCACAATATATGACGGCAAATGCTCTATGCGGAAGGTATTCTCATCGCACATGGTGTGCAAATATTGCACAAGGGCGCGCAGTTCACGCACATTGCCCGGCCATGCGTAGTTCACAAGAGTCGCAAGAGTTGCAGGCGCAAAGACACGTCCGCCGTCCTGTCCCTCATAAGCACTCAAAAAATGCTGCACCAATAATGGAATATCCTCGCGCCGCTTACGCAAGGCAGGGATTTTCACCACAAGCACACGCAGTCTGTAAAAAAGGTCTTGTCGGAAGCTTTGCGCCTGTACTAAGTCCTCAAGGGACTTGTTCGTCGCTGCGATGATGCGCACATCACTTATAATGTTACGCGTGCCACCCACGCGGCGAAAGGTAAAGTCATCGAGAACATGCAGGAGCGTCGCCTGTGTGGGCAGCGGAAGCTCCGCAATCTCATCCAAAAAGAGCGTGCCCCCGTGCGCCAATTCAAAAACACCCTTCTTCCCTTCCTTAGCCGCGCCCGTGAAAGCGCCGCGCTCATACCCGAAAAGCTCAGACTCCACCAAGGATGCCGGAATACCCCCGCAGTTAAGCGCCACAAAGGGGCCGTCCTTGCGGGCGCTCGCCTCGTGGATAGCCTTGGCTGTGAGGCTCTTGCCTGTGCCTGTCTCACCAAGCACAAGAGCGATGCTGTCGTTTTTCGCCGCCTTGAAAATATCTTGGCGCAAAGCAAAGATGGCCTCACTATTGCCGATGATGCCGTGCTGCTGCACGTCCTCCATGTGCTCTAATTGAGATCTGTAACGCGCATTCGTACGCTCAAGCTCGTCAAGGCGCTGCGTCATACTGTCAAGTTCTGTGATGTCGCGAATGCACGCTATCACACGCCAAACATCGCCGCTCTCATCAAGTATGGGCGTGCTCGTGTTAAGGCAGCGGCGACCGTTGGCATAGTCGTCAAACATGGTGACAACTTCTTTTTTTTCCAAAGCCGCAAGGGTGACGCACGACGTAAATTTCAAACTACGCATGCACTCTTCCACATGCTTGCCGATAACATCCTCATGGCGAATGCCGGCAATGCGCTCCATAGCCTTGTTGATGCGTAGAGTGATGCCCTTAGCATCAATAACCCAAATGCCATCGTGGATGGAATCGAGGAGGATATTTTGTTCTTTGGCGCACAGGGGAAAAACTGCTGGCGCCGATGTCGCTTCGTGCATTCCCTGCTCCTTCTTTGAAAAACGATGCAAAATTGCATTGGCGAGTCATAAATACATTGCTTGTACAGGCGCGTCAATGCTCTTCTGAGTCAAATGTGCATTATTTTTTGTATACAAAGCGACAACGGACAAGGGCGAGCTTGTGTAAAATAAACACAAATTCTTAACACTTTGAAAACTCAATCTTTTTATTCAGAGCGCATTGCGCATACACACTTGGCACAAGGCTTGCTTTATATAGGCAACAGGGCACACACAAACCTTGTGCCGAATGGGCACAAAGTGTGCTTGAAAAAGCTTTGAAAAAAGTCCATACTCGGCGCCCTAGGGCGTATTACATATTTTGCATTTAAGCAGAATACGCATAAACTTTTAGCATATCAGGAGTATTTTGAAATGATTATCGGTATCCCAAAAGAAATTAAGGCCAATGAAAACCGCGTCGCTATCACCCCCGCCGGCGTTGCCGCACTCAAGCAGCACGGTCACACAGTTTACATCGAAGCCGGCGCCGGCCTTGGGAGCCTTATCACCGATGCTGAATACACAGCCGTAGGCGCCGAAATGCTGCCCACCGCTGCTGATGTTTGGGGCAAAGCTGAAATGATTATCAAGGTAAAAGAGCCCCTTCCTTCCGAATACGGTTTCTTCCGCAAAGGCCTCTTGCTCTTCACCTACTTGCACCTTGCCGCAGAAGAAGCCCTGACAAAGGCGCTTCTTGAGAAGGAAGTTGTGGGCATCGCATACGAAACCGTACAACCTGAAAACGGTTCCTTGCCCTTGCTCGCTCCCATGTCCGAAGTGGCCGGACGTATGTCTGTGCTCGTAGGCGCAAACATCCTCGCCAAGCATCATGGCGGCGCCGGCATCCTTCTTGGCGGCGTACCCGGCGTGCCCGGCGCTAAAGTCACCATCATCGGTGGCGGCATCGTAGGCACAAATGCTGCAAAAATGGCTCTTGGCCTCGGCGCACAAGTGACAATCCTTGACAACAATATCGACCGCTTGCGTCAGCTTGACGACATCTTTGGCATGCGCGTCAACACCCTCGCATCCAACGGTCACAATATCGCATCCGCCACCAAGGAATGCGACCTTCTCGTAGGCGCTGTCCTCATCCCCGGCGCAAAAGCTCCTAAGCTTGTGTCTGAGCAAAT